>DASXLH010000445.1:0-3768 GCA_036496335.1 Acidimicrobiales bacterium | reverse complement strand
TTGGGCATCGAAAGGTGATATCGGTCAACCGTCCCGCGTCGCCGAGGAGGTGGGCGACGGCCGGTTGCAGCGCCGGCCTCAGGAGCTCCTGCAGATCCGGCATGCGGTCGAGGAGCTCACTGGCCCGCCTGGTGCCTCCGGCGGCCTTGTCGTTCATACGACGATCGAGCCGGTCATCGAGCAGCTCCAGGCAGCGTGCGGCCACCTCCCCGGCCGCCTCGCTCGACAGGACGCCGACCACGGAGAGATAGCCGTCGCGGTCTAACGCACCGCGATCGATGTCCGGGGCCACACCCCATTGTGCGGTTGGCTCCCGGCCGGCGCCGCCTGATTCGCGGGGTCAAGAGTCGGCGGCGCGCAATCGAGCGTGCAGTGGAGCGGCTGCCGCGGGAAGGCTGTCCTCCATGGGTGAGCTGACCGACCGTCGCATCAGCCGTGTCAGCTTCCGTGACGGTACTGACGTGGAACTGCGGGCGCTGCACGCCGTCGAGGCTCCGATCGCCGCAGAGCGTGGATCCAATCGCATGCCCCAGCCGCTCGAGTCCTACATCGCCTACGCGCGGAACCTTCCGTCCCAGTTCGACGACCACGCCTGGCTGGTGGAGACATCCGACGGCAGCCCGATCGCGGCTGCGTTCTGCTGGTCGAACTCCGCCGGTGACGAGCGAGTCATGGAGTGCGACGTCCTCGTTCGGTCAGATCGACGGCGGGAAGGCATCGGGTCTCGACTCGTCAACGCGATCTGCGTACAGACAGCGGCTGAAGGCAGATCTCGACTCACGTGGTCGACCTTTGACACGGTTCCGGCGGGCGATGCCTTCTCGCGGAGGATTGGCGCCAGCGTCGCCAGGGTGAACCGGAGGAGCGAACTGGCGATGTCCGAGGTCGACTGGGCGATGATCGGGGAGTGGGCATCGGCCGAGCGGCCGCGTGACCTGGGCTACTCGCTGGAGATGGTCGACGGCGTGTTTCCCGAGCGTCTCCGCGGCGACGCCGCCGCGTTTCACCACATCATGCAGACGGCACCACGCGACGCCCTCGACATCGACGACGTCATCATCGACGAAGCCTTCGTCGCCGAGCTCGACGAAGCCCTCGTTCAGAGCGGGCGAGCTCGATGGACCCTCTTCCTGCGCGACCCGAGCGGGACGTGTGTGGGGGGGACCGAGGTCACGTTCGAACCGGAGGACCCGACCACGGTCCTGCAAGAGAACACAGGTGTGGATCCAGCGCATCGCCGGCTCGGACTCGCCAGGTGGGCAAAGGCGGCCATGCTCGAACGCCTCCGGGACGAACGGCCTGACGCTCGATCGATCCGGACGGACAACGCGTTCTCGAACGCACCCATGCTCGCCATCAACGACGCTCTTGGCTTCAGACTCGTCAGCACCCGTACCGAGTGGCAGGCCGAGGTGGACCAAGTCCTCGACGGCCCTCGGCTGACGTGACCACGGCTGCCGCACGCGAAGTGCGAATCGACGAACAACCTCACCGACGAGCGTCGTAGACCGCGCCAAGAGATCCGTTTCGGTGTCGGCTCGAGGAGCGGGGCTGTCAGAGGAGGTCGAGCGCCTCCATGGCGGCGAGCGGGTCGGGCTCGACGTGCCCGGGCGCGGTGAGCAGCTCGTCCGACGGGGTCGCGATGCGGGGGATGAGGAACGAGAGCCCGGCCCCCATGGTGACGACAAACGCGGCGAAGAACATGGCCGGTCGGGCGCCGTCGGCCAGCCCTTGCTCGAGGATGTGGCGGAGGGTCGCGACGGCGGTGGCCGAGGTGCCGGACGGGGGCGTGAAGCCGACGCCGGCGGCGTGCAGCCGTGCGATGACCGTGGACCGGAGCGCCGGCGGGAGCGCAGACAGGCGTACCTGGCGCGTGGCGCTGTTCGTGGTCTGGGTGGAGAGCACCGAGCCGATGACGGCGATGCCGAGGGCGGCGCCGATCTGGCGCACGGCGGTGTTGGCGCCGCTGGCCGCGCCGGCATGGGTCGTGGGGATCTCCGAGAGCACGACGTTGGTGAGCTGTGAGCTGGCGAAGCCGAGGCCGATGCCGAAGGCGGCGAAGCTCGGCAGTGCGGCCGCGAACGTGAGATCAGGGCCGATCACGACGGCGAGTGAGAAGAGGCCGAACGCCTCGAGCAGCAGCCCGGCTCGCACCACGAACGTGGTGTTGATGCGCCGGGTGAGGCGACTGCCGATCTGGGCACCGACCATGATGAACAGGCCGGAGGGAACCATCCACAGCCCGCTGTGAAGCGCCGAGAGGTGCTTGCCGTCCTGCAGGAAGACCGGCAGCACGAACAGGAACCCCAACTGCCCCATGGCCAGCACCGCCGTGGTGATCAGGCCGAAGCGGAAGCTGCGGTGCTCCAGCAGCTGGAACTCGAAGAGGGGGTCCTTCCCGCCGCGGTCGCGGGCCCGTTCGCAGGCTCGGAACCCGACGAGCAGCGCGAAGGCCAGGACGAACACGACGGGGATGACCGAGACCGGCCGGGACGACGGCCACACGCTGTGGCCGAGGACGGTGAACGTGCGGAGGGGGTGGAGCCACCCATAGATGCCACCCTCGCTCAGCCCGAACACGAGCAGGAAGGTCCCGGCGGCGAGGAGCATCGCGCCCGGGATGTCGATGCGCTGCCGGCGGGCTCCGGTGGGAGTGGGGCGCATGAACACCAGGGCGCCGAGGATGGCCATCGGCACGACGATGAGGTTGATCCGGAAGGACCAACGCCACGAGTAGTTGGTGGTGAGGTAGCCGCCCACCACCGGTCCGAAGGCGACGCTGGCTCCCGCCACCGCACCCCACAGCCCGAAGGCCTTGGCCCGCTCGGGGCCGGCGAAGGTATTGGAGAGGATGGCGAGGGTGGCCGGCATCATCAGCGACGCCCCGATCCCCTCGATGAGGCTCTCGCCGAGCAGCAGGGTGGGCACTGACACGGCGATGGAGGCGAGGAAGGACCCGAGGCCGAAGAGCGCGGCGCCGAGGATGAACATGCGCCGGGCCCCGTAGATGTCGCCGAGCCGACCCCCGATGACCAGGAGTGTCGCGAACGTGAGCGAGTAGCCGGTGAGGACCCATTGAAGGCTCGGCAGCTCGGTGTGGAAGTCGCGCAGGATGGTGGGGATCGCCACCGTGAGCACGGTGTTGTCGAGGGCGATGATGATGAGCGCCATCAGCACCACAGCGAGCGTGACCCAACGGCGTGGATCTGCGGTCGTGGGCGGCGGGACCGTCGTCGCCGTCAACTCTTGGGTGGCGCTCAACGGATCGCCGCCCGGGGATGGAGATCGGCGTCGGCCAACCGCTCGAGCAGCTCGATGGCCTTGCGCAGGTCGGCCCGCTCGTCGACGGGGATGGTGGCCTCGATGGCCCGCACCAGCCAGGCATCACGGGAGGCGAGGATCGTCTCCACGAGCCGGTGGCCGGCATCGGTCACCCGGATCAGGCTCTTGCGGCCGTCTCGTGGGTCGGGCTCGGCGGAGACGAACCCTTCGGCCTTGAGGCCCATGAGGTTCTGCGCCACCGCCTGCTGGCTCACGTGCTCGGCGGCGGCCAACGAGGCCGCGGTGGCCGCACCGTCGTCGATGAGGCGACGGATGATCGAGAGCTGCGAGCTGGACAGCCCGGTGGCGTTGGCGCCGGCCTCGGCCCGCAACCGGGCCCGCAAGTGGGTCATGGCCACCGCCAGCTCGACCGCCACCTCCTCTTCGACCATCGCGTCCACCGCCACGTCGGCAGCCTAGGGGATCCACAAGGTTCTTGTGCAAGTG
>DASXLH010000444.1:0-13205 GCA_036496335.1 Acidimicrobiales bacterium | reverse complement strand
CGACGTTCTGGATGTTGAGCTTGATGGGCAGCAGGTAGAAGGCCGCCCCTGCCGCCAACGACGCCAACGGCTCGCCGAAGGGGAGCACGAAGAGGACGGCGACCATCGTCAGCGAGGCCTGCGGGCTGAACGGCTGCGACGCGGCGACGTTGTTGAGGCTGGCGAGGAGGGCGCCGGCGATGCCGGCCAGGCCGGCCGACAGGGCGAACACCACGAGCTTGGTCACGTTGATGCTGGCGCCCTGGGCCTCGAGGGCGAGGGGCGCGTCGGCCAGGCCGCGGAGCAGGCGTCCCAACCGGGTCCGGCCCAACGTCACGACCCCGACGATCATGACCACGAAGATCACGACCACGAGGTCGTGGAAGGCGGCATCGCCCCTGGCGAAGGAAGGCCGGGTGGCCTGAAGCGCGATCGACCGGCCGAACATCAGGCTCGAGGTGTAGAAGAACTGTTGCAGGATCGAGCCGAAGGCCAGGGTGGCCAAGGCCAGGAACACCCCGGCGAGGCGGATGGCCGAGACGGCGATGATGGCGCCGACGGCGGCGGTCACGATGGCCGCCCCGAGCAGCGCGATCCCCCATGGGAGGCCGCTGCCTCCGCTCAGGTGGGCGAAGGTCGATGCCCCCACCGCCGCGAGCCCGAGCTGGCAGAGCGACACCTGCCCCGAGGTGCGGACCAGCAGGCCCAGCGAGGCGAAGATCATGGCGTAGATGAGCCATGTCGTGTACACGCCGATCTGGAAGCCCGAGAAGGACGGAAGCGCCAGCAGGACGATCGTGACGAGCGCCCCACCGGTGAGGAGGTAGCGGGTCGGGAGCGGGGCCGGGGTCGACACCATCCGCCGACGGATCTGCCAACGTTCGGCCAGGTGTCGCTTCGGTGTGGCCAGGAGCACGACGAACAGGACGATGACCGGCAACGAGCTCGGCACCGCCAGGAGCCAGGATGTCGTCAGGTACCGCGTCATCAGCGATGCCGAGATGCCGATGAGCAGGCCGCCGGCATAGCTCCAGGGCAGGCTCTTAAACCGGCCGATGGCAGCCGCCCCGAAGGCCGGGACGACGAGCAGGCTCAAGCCACCGGCCCCGCCGCCGAAGGTGGGCGAGATGGCGAGCAGCACCCCCGAGAGCGCCGCGAACATGGCGCCGATGCACCACGCCACCCGGCGGAGCATGCGCGGGTCGCGGCCCGAGGCGTCGACCAGGTCGGGATCGTCGACGACCGCCCGGAGGGCTACGCCGGTCCGGGAACCCCGCAGGAACAACCACAGGGCGGCGACTGCCACCAAGGAGACGGCGATGACGATGAGCTGGTCCTTGCCGACGTAGACGCCGGCGAGCTTGACGGTCGTGCCCGGCAACGGCGGCGGGTGGAAGTGCGGGTGTGAGCCGATCAGACGGCGGCCGATGAGGGCGGTGGCGCCCGTGATGGCCACCGACAGACCCACCATGGCGACGACCCGCAACGCCGGCGCGGCGCTGACGACGGACCGGCCGAGGCGCTCCAGGACGATGCCCATGAGCGCGCCGACGATGACGATGGCCACGAAGGCCGACAGCTCCCAGCTCCAGCCCCGGTTGATCGAGAGGTAGATGTAGGCGTCGACGGCGACGATCGCCAGCGCACCGTGGGCGAAGTTGAGGATGCCGGAGGTCTTGTAGGTCAGGGTGAGGCCGGTGGCCGTGAGGCCGTAGAGCGAGCCCAGGGTCATCCCTGCGACGATGAAGACCAGGACGTCGCTCACGATCCGGCGCTGACGGGCTCCCCACCGGTGTAGAGGGCGAAGATCATGTCCTCGTTGAGCTCCGCGGACGGGCCGGATGAGACGATCTCTCCCTGGCTGATCACGTAGACCGTCTCCGCCAGCTCGAGGGCCCGGTTGATGTACTGCTCGACGACGAGCAGCGACACGCCGCTCTGGGCGATCTTCTCGAGGAACTCGAAGATCCCGTCGACGACCAGTGGGGCCAGGCCCAGCGACGCCTCGTCAACGAGCACGATGCGGGGCTCGGTGAGGTAGGCCCGCACGACGGCGAGCATCTGCTGCTCGCCACCGCTCATCGTCCCGGCGATCTGGCCGAGCCGATCACCGAGGATCGGGAAGGCGTCGACCGCCTTCTCGATCGACGCCGACGTGCTGGCGCCCTTCGGCGTCTGCATGAGCAGGTTCTCCTTGACCGACAGCGAGGGGAACACGCCGCGGCCTTCGAAGATGTGGCAGATGCCCTTGCGGTTGCGTTGGTAGGGGTTGAGCTTGGAGATGTCCTCGCCGTCGAGGATCACCTGCCCTTCCTTCTGCCGGAGCAGGCCCGACGCCATGCGCAGGGTCGTGCTCTTACCGGCGCCGTTCGGCCCGAGGAGCGCGACGACCGTGCCGTCGGGGACGGTGAGGGAGATGTCGCGGATGACGATCGAGGACTCGTAGCCCCCGATCAGGTTCTTGATCTCCAGCATCTAACGCTCCTCGCTCGTCGTCACCGGCACCGGCACCGCCTCGGTACCGAGGTACGCGGTGCGCACGATCTCGCTCTCCATGGTCTCCTGCGCGCTCCCCTCGAAGAGGAGGTGGCCGAAGTCGAGCACGTAGATGTAGTCGCAGACCTGGGTGACGAAGAGCATGTCGTGCTCGACGAGCAGCGCTCCCGTTCCCCGTGTCGCCACCACCGTGCGGAGCACCTCGCCGAAGCGCTCCGTCTCGGCCGTGTCGAGGCCCGAGCTGGGCTCGTCGAGGAGGAGCGTGTCGAACGGGCCGGCCAGCACCCGGGCCAGCTCGACCAGCCGCTTCTCACCGGTCGAGAGGTCGGAGATGACTCGGTCGGCGATGTGGCCGATGTCGGTGAGCTCCATCGCCTCCTTCACCGCTGCCGCCGTGCGGTCCGGGTCGCCCGCCGAGGCGATGAACTGCTTGCGGAAGTTGCCACCCGCCAGGGGGGCCTCGACGCCGAGCGAGATGTTCTGCTCCACGGTGAGGGAGGGCCAGAGCTCGACCTTCTGGAAGGTCCGTCCCAGCCCCTTTCGGGCCCGGGCCGACGGGCTGAGGTGCGTGATGTCGGCGCCGTCGTAGAACACCTTGCCGGTCGACGGCTTGACGAGACCGGAGCAGGCGTTGAACGTCGTCGTCTTCCCGGCGCCGTTGGGACCGATGAGGCCCGTGATCTTGCCGGGCGGGGCCTTGAGGTTCATCGTGTCGACGGCGAGGAAGCCGCCGTAGCGCACGCTGAGCTCGCGGATCTCCAGGCCCTCGCCCTGGGGATGGTGGTGCTCCAGGACGATCGCATCAGACACCGATGTGTCCTTCGGCTTCCGGAACTTCTCGAAGAAGCGGATCATGCCGGCCGGCATGGGAGGCAGACCCCGGAGGGCGATCGTCACGGCGCCGACACCGAACAGGAGCGAGAGGTAGGGAGCCACGTTGTCGAGGTGCAGCCACTTCCCGAAGTAGTAGGGCGCGATCTCGAGCGTGAACCCACCCAAGATGCCGTACCACGGCGAGCCGCCTTGCAACAGCATCACCAAGGCGAAGAACTGCAGCGAGATGAACGGGGCGTACATCGGTGCCCCGAGGTACACCGCCTGTCCGGCCGAGGCGTAGAGGGCGCCGGCCACGCCAGCGATGAACGCCGACACCGCGAACACCGAGATGAGGGTGATGGTCACGGTGGTGCCGGTCGTGTTGAGCGCCAGCGGCGAGTCACCGAGGGCCCGGCCCAGTCGGCCCAGTCGGCCGTACTGGACGATCGTCATGACGATCCCGACGAAGGCCAGGAAGCCCAGGCACAGGTAGTAGTACGAGGAGTCGGACGAGGCGAAGCTCGGGCGCGGTGCGGCGACACCGCTGGTGGAGCTGCCGAACATCAGGCTGGTGGGATACACCATCTGCTGCATGAAGAGGCCGAAGCCGAACGTGCCGAGGGCCAGGAACACGCCCGAGACGCGGATCGCGGGGATGGCGATGGCCAGACCGACGATGGCCGTGACGAGGCCGGCGAAGATCAACGCGATCCCCCACGGCATCGAGAGGTCGGTGATGCCGCGGGCCAGGGCGGCGCCGCCTACAGCGGCGAGCGCGGTGTGCGCCAGCGACACCTGACCCGAGATCTTCACCAGGAGGCCGATGGAGAGGAACAGGATCATGTAGGTGAGGCCGAAGAGCCACACGCTGAGCTCGGTGGTGACCAGCGACGGGATGAGTGCGAGGAAGCCGAAGATGATCACCGCGGCCACGATGCGGACCCGACCGGGCGCGTAGTAGTTCTGCGAGATCGGCTTGGGCGGTGCCACCCGGCGTTCCCGCAGCTTGCTCGGCGGGGTGACGATGAGCGCCACGAAGAGGACGATGAAGGGGAGCGCCCCTCTCGAGCCGTTCAGCCAGGCGATGTCGGACGTGTACTTCTGGGCCACGTCGCCGACGACGCCGATCAGGAGGCCGCCGATGAAGGTCAGGGGCAGGCTGGAGAAGGCGCCGATGGCGGCGGCCCCGAAGGCCGAGATGATGATGTTGACGATCGAGGCGGCGCTGAGCTGGGCGACAATCGGGCCGAGGAGCACGCCGGAGGCCGCCGCGAAGGTAGAACCGATGATCCAGGCCGAACGGCGCACGGCGTTGGGGCTGGTGCCCATCACGTCGAGCAGCTCGGGGTTGTCGACCACGGCCCGCATGGCGATGCCGGTTCGGGCCACCCGGAAGTAGACCCAGAGGACGGCGACCACGACCAGGGAGAAGAGGAAGAGGATCAGCTGGTCGTAGCCGACGAAGGCGCCCGAGATCTCGAAGGTGGTATGGGGCAGGTACTGCGCGAAGGGCAGGGCGCCGCTGTTCTGGTGGAACAGGCTGAGGGCGCCCGTGATGCTCAGCAGCAGGCCGATCGTCGCCAGCACCTGCAACGAGGTGGCGACCCGGGACAGGCCCCGGGCGATGAGCTCCATCCCGAGTCCCATGAGCGGGCCGAGGATCAGGATCGCGATGAGCGCCGAGATCTGCCACGGGAGCTTGGGCCCGGGGACGATGTCGTCGAAGTGCAGGTACCAGAAGAGGTAGCCCGCCATCGCGGCCATCGCCGGATGGGCGAAGTTGAAGATGCCCGAGGTCTTGTAGGTGATCACGAACCCGGTTCCCGCCAGGCCGTAGATCGCTCCTACCGTCAGACCGCTGACGATGAACGGTGTGAGATCACCAAACATTGCACTCCCCCCAGGAAGGCCGGCACGTCACCATGCCACAGTGGACAGGGGCAGCGGGAGCCACCCTGGTGGACGATCTGCGTCGTGTGCTACTCGTCTGCCCACCGGTCCCGAGCCGTCCCCGCGACGGTCGCGACGAGGCCCGGACCGATGGGGTCTCGGGCTGGTTCGTCTGCGTGGTGACGAGGTCGTTCATGTGGGCATCCGAGGGCAGGTGAACGGGTGAGATGGACCGAGCTCGTGCGGCGAGGGGCTGTCATGAGGACCGCCACCGAGGCGGACTTCCCGATCGGACCCCCACCGTCTGAGCCGCTGGATGGTAACGGGCGTCACACTCCCATCGCACAGTCGCCGCCGTCCAACGTCCTGACCAGCACCTCGGCGCGTCGGGTGGCTGGCCCGAGCTTCTGATCGGGGCGGCCGGGTCCGGTCGGCACCCCGATGCCGGGACCCGGAGCCGCCGTCAGCTGACGCGGACCGCCGCGACGGCCGGGTAGCCCTCGGGAAGGAGGAACAGACCGTCGGTGGTGCGGAACAGCACCTGCCACTGGTAGTAGCCCAGGAAGGCGCGTTCGTCGGCGGCCATCACCGAGGCGTAGCGCTTCACCGCGTCGACGTAGGCGTCGGCGTGGTTGTAGGCCCGGAGGGCGGCATCCATGTCCTTGGGGCCCCCGGCGGCGGCGAGGTAGCGGCCGGCGGCGAGGATGGCGTCGCGAGGGTCGTGCACGTCGCCGCCCCGGCCGTAGGCGCGCCAGGTCGAGGGGATGAACTGCATGGGGCCCTGGGCCCCGGCGGTGGAGTCGCCGACGATGCGGCCCATGCGGGTCTCGACCAGGTTGATGGCGGCGAGGTAGGTCCACGGGATGCCCGAGGCGGCCTCGGCCTCGTGGTAGGCCGCCAGCAGGCTCGCCGCCGGAGCCGGGGTGACGATTCGCCAGGAGGTCGGGAGGGTGGCCGGCGGATCGAGCAGGGCCGAGATGGAGGAGCCACCTCCGGTGTTGGCCGTGACGATCGTGGCCACGTCGGGCGGAACGGCGGCGACGACCTCGGGCAACCACGACGGGTTTCCGGCCAGGGCACGGTAGATGGCCTGTTGCTCCCAGCCGAGGGCAGGGATCTGTGCCGCCGGCGTGGCCGGACTCCGCAACGCCCGCTCGACGGCCGTGATGCGAGCGGCGGCGCTGGGAGCGTCGGAAGGGACCGAGACCTGCTCCGGTGAGGCCGGGACCGTCGAGGTGGTCGTCGTCGGCCCGCTCAGGGGCGACACGGTCGCCGATGGCCCGCCTGGCCCGCCGTGGCAGGCGACCAGCCCGACCCCGGCCAACAGCACCGCACACGCCACGAAGGGGCGGCGACCCGATGGCAGGCCGGCGGCGATGCGGCGACGGCCCACCGGTCCATCGTGTCATCCGGGCGGTGGCGGCAGTCTGGCGGACGAGCCTTCAGCCGCGGCTCACTTCGACGCCGCCTTGCCCAGGCTGCTGATCAGGTCGTGCGTGGGCTTCGTCCCTGCTCCGATGATCAGTCCCGTCACCGCGAGGTCGAGCACCCGGTTGGGGCGGCCGCCGAGGGCGACGTCGGCGATCGAGCCGACGAGGAACACGCCCATCACCGCCGCCGTGAAGAGCGCGATCACCGTGGCGATGGCCCAGAACAGGATCTTGCGCTCGTTCTTGCGCCGGGCGAGACGGGCGCCGGCGTCGGCAGCCTCCTGGACCTTGGCCTGCACGACGTCCCGAGACGTCGAGGGATCACCGGCCGCGTCGGTCGCTGCCGCCTTCGTGTCGTTGGCCGACTTCTGGTGCGGATCGGCGGGGAGCAGGAAGTAGCTGACCGGCTCGAGGAGCCGCTCGACCGCGGTCGACAGCAGCACCACACCGGCCAAGGCGGTGTAGTCGGACCGCGGCACGAACACCCGTCCGCTGCCGTGGTCCCAGACCAGGTAGGCGAGCCAGACGGCGATGGCCACCGCTCCCATGCAGACCGCGACGAACCCGACGCTCGGCACCCCCGGGCTGGGCTCGGTGGGCGCGGCCGCCACGACGCCCGCCGACCCGCTCTGGTCCTGGTTGACGACGCTGACGATCACGGCGACCCCTCCGGACACTCAGTCGTGACGTCGTCACGATACGTAGTTGTCCGACGACTGCGCTAGCTGCAGCTCTCGAAGACCGTCATGTACCACCCGGGGGTGTCGGCGGGCCCCACCAGGAAGACGGCGTGACCACCGGTGCTCGCCTCCCCGCCCGCGGGCATGTCCATGCCGCTCATCTCGCCGCTGTCCATGTTCACCGTGGTGGAGGCGTGGGCCGGGTAGTCGTGGTCGAAGAAGCAGGTGTAGTCGCCGCCCGGGTTCTTCTCGCAGTGGTCGAGGCGCAGGTTCACGGCGACCTCGTGCATGTCGTCGAGCTGCTGACGAGCGGAGGGATCCGTCACGTGCTTGAGCGAGACCAGGTCGCCGCGGTTCCACGCGTCGGCCAGGTAGCGCATGGCGGCCTCGGGCGTGTCGAAGTGCGGGCTCGCCGCCGTGGTGGACGTGGTGGGGGACGAAGCCGACGTACTGGTGGAGATGGATCCGGCTGCCCCTGGATCCGACGAGGCGACCGGGGTGGACCCGCGGCTGGCGCACGCCCCGCCGACCAGCACCATGACGGCGACGAGGGCGAGCCGCGCCGGCGACCGCCGGCGCCTCGCCGGGGCGGGTCCCGAGCGCCTGACCGTCACGACCGCAGCCGCACTGTCCCGGCACCGAGCCATCGTCAGGGAGCGATCTCGTCGAGGCGCCCGAGAGCGACTGCCACCTCGTCGATGGCGCGTTCGTGGGCCCGGTCCACGAAGGCGTGGAGCCGGTTCACGGCGTCGATGCCGGTGCCCGAAAGGAGCCCGCGGACGAACACGAAGTCGTCCATCAGGTCCTGCTCGTCGAGGTACGGATCGATGAGCAGCTCCCCGTGCGGGGTCTGCACGGCCAGGTGCAGCACGGAGAGGAACTCGTGGTCGTCGAGCGCGGTGCGAACCTCGCCGCGCATGCCGTCCGCGAGGTGCGGGATGAGCGTGAGCGACAGCAGCCGGTTCTTCAGTTCGCCCGGTGCCCCGGCCGGCGGCGGCACGGCGGCCGCCCGGACCTTGGCGAAGGCCACCACGGCGGCCTCCTCGTGGGCGTCGTCGACGAAGGGGTACGCCTCGAAGCGGAGCCGGTGGATGGGGTCCTCGAACATCGCCCGGCTCCGGGTGAGGTCACGGCGGAAGGCGTCGTCGTCGGCGTGGACCTCGATGATGACCGTGCCCGGGGACTCCCGGAGCGTCCAGTGCGACATGAGTGCATCGGTGGCGGCAGCGCCCAGGCCGGCCATCTTCTCCGGCGTCACCGTGCGCAGGAACAGCTTGCCCATCGTCAGATGGGTGAAGGAGACGACCGCCCTGCTCATTGTCCCTCCCGGCTCGCTCATCGTGGGTGACGACGACGCTACGCCCCGTCGGCCAACCGTGCCCGGCCCGCGTTCGGTGCACCGGATCGGTTGCCCATAGGCCCCGAAGGGCTCCGATCGCAACCAGATGGGCGCACGAGACCTCCCGGTCGGATCAGGCAGCCCGGCGCCGGGCCCGGCCCGCCAGTGCCGCGAGCCGCTGGGCCGACTGCACCGGGATGTGCCGCACCTCGTGCCCGGTGAACCGGCCCGGGAGCCAGCCGGTGCCTGCCACGACCGCCGTCTCCCGGCGGGCGTCGTGGATGCGCTGGAGTCGGTGGTGCTGGCCATCGAACTCCACGAACAGGCCGAGCTCCGGCCAGCACAGGTCGACCCTGGCGATGAAGGAACCCTGTTCATCGAGCACCTCGAACTGGCGCGTCGGGGTCGGGAGACCGGGGACTCGACGGACGAGCTGGACCATGAGCGTCTCGAGCAGGCTCTCCGTCGGCGCCGCCCCGGTGGTCGGATCCCGAGAACACGTCGGATACGTGCCGTGCCCGGCACGCGGGCCGCCCCGAGCGCCGGCAGGGCGGAGGTGAGGGCGTCGATGTCGACGAGGCAGCCGCGAAGGGCCGATTCGAGCGCCTGCTCCCAGACGTCGTCGGCGACGACGGCGGCGAGGTCGACGAGGGTCTGGAGCCCGTCGGTGCACGGGACGCCACCGACGAGCACCTGACCCGTGTGCACCCGGCGACGCATCGGCCGGTCGTCGAGCACGACACCGTCGAGGCCGTGCAGCACGCCGGCCAGCGCCCCCGATGCCACGCCGCCCGAGGCGAGCACGCGGGCCCGCGGGCGATCGAGCTGGCTCGGTGGCTCCGGGCCCTCGGCGTAGATGCCCCGGTCGAGTCGCACCCACCGTCCCCGGCGCTCGCCGGTCCTGAGCACCTGTCGCGAGAGCCCCGACTCGGCGGCGGTGAGCGACCGACGCATCTCCCACTCCGTTCGGTGCGCCCGATTGGTTGCAGATTCGCCCCGGAGGGCGCCGATCGCAACCGGATGGGCGCACGAAACCGTGCCGACGAGTGGAGGAAGAGCAGCCCCAACGGGATTCGAACCCGTGTCGCCACCTTGAGAGGGTGGTGTCCTAGGCCTCTAGACGATGGGGCCGTGCACTTCGATGCTTCTGTTGCTGGTGCCCAACTGGGGTTGGGAGCTCGGGGGGGAGGACTCGAACCCCCAATAGCTGGACCAGAACCAGCTGTGTTGCCGATTACACCACCCCCGAACGGGCGGACGGAGATGGTAGCCGCCGCCCCCGGTACGCCCCACAACGGCCGCCCGGGCTCACACCGCCGGGGTCGCGAGGGTGAGCAGGAAGTCGCCGGCGGGATCGGTCCACGAGTCGCGCACCGCCAGGCCGGCCTCGTCGAGCTCGGCGCCGATCCGCTCAGGGGTGAACTTGGCACTGATCTCCGTGCGGAGCTCCTCGCCGGCCTCGAAGGCGACATCGAGCTCGAGCGCCAGCAGGTGCGCGGTCATCGACCGGGTCGCCCGGAGACGCATCTCGATCCAGGCCATCTCCTCGTCCCAGACGGCCACGTGGTCGAAGCCGTCGACCTGGAAGTCGGCGCCGAGCTCACGGTTGAGACGGTGCAGGACGTTGCGGTTGAAGGCGGCGGTGACGCCGGCCCCGTCGTCGTACGCGGCCACCAGGCGGGCGGGATCCTTCACCAGGTCGGTACCGACCAGGAAGGTGTCGCCCTCGACCAGCGTGGCGTCGACGTCGAGGAGGAAGCGGGCCCGCTGCGAGGGATCGAGGTTGCCGATCGTGCCCCCCAGGAAGGCGACGAGCCGCTGGCCGCCGGTCGGGACGTGGGACAGGTGACGGGTGAAGTCGCCCACCACCCCTTCCACCGGCACGCCGTACTCGGCGGCGATGGCGTCCGACGCGCTGCGCAGCGTCGCCTCGCTCACGTCGAGCGGCACGAACCGACGCAGCCGGTCGGCGTCGCACAGCGCATCGAGGAGCAGACGGGTCTTCTCCGACGTTCCCGACCCGAGCTCGACCAGGGTGTCCGCACCCGAGGCGGTGACGATGTCGTGGGCATGGGCGTCGAGGATCGAGCGCTCGGTCCGGGTCGGGTAGTACTCCTCGAGCCGGGTGATCTGGTCGAACAGCTCGCAGCCGGCGTCGTCGTAGAACCAGATCGGTGGGAGCCACTTGCCCACCGCCGTCAGCCCCATCCGGGTGTCGGCCTCCAGGGCCGACTGCGCGGCGGCCGGATCGAGCCGGACGTCGATCGAAACGCTCGGTTCGAGGCCCTCGGCTCCCATCAGCGGGCACCCGGGCGGTTCGGGCGCCCGCCCTCCGGATCGCGGGCCAGCCTCACGCCCGAGACGGCCCAACGGGCGGACGGCGGGAAGAAGTTCCGGTAGGTCGTCCTGGCGTGCCCACGGGGCGTGTAGCACGATCCGCCCCGCAGCACGTGCTGGCCGACCATGAACTTGCCGTTGTACTCGCCGACCGCCCCGGGGGCCGGCCGGAAACCGGGGTACGGGAGGTAGGCGCTCGCCGTCCACTGCCAGGCCTGGTCGTCGACCTGGGCGAGTCGGCAGCTCGCCGCCATCGTCTCCCACTCGGCCTCGAGCGGGAGACGGGCGCCGGCCCAGCGGGCGTAGGCGTCGGCCTCGTAGTAGCTCACATGGCTGACCGGGACGGAGGGATCGAGGGACTCGCGGCCGGCCAGGGTGAACTCCGTCGTGCCGTCGGCCGACCAGTAGAGCGGACCGGTCCACCCGAGCGAGCCGACCGCGGCCCATCCGTCCGACAGCCAGAGCTCGGGCCGCTGGTACCCCCCGTCGGCCACGAACGCCTGCCAGTCGCCGTTCGTCACCAGGCCGGTGGCGATCTCGAAGGGATCCAGGAACACGGTGTGGCGGGGGGTCTCGTTGTCGAAGGAGAACCCGGCGGAGTCGGCTTCCCCGTCGTGACCGACGTCGACCAGACCGCCCTCCGATCCTGCCCAACCGGTGGCCGCCCCCCAGGGGCACAGCCGGGGTCCGTCGGGGCCGTAGACGGGGTCGAGCGGGTTGCACGACAGCACGTGCTTGGCATCCATCAGCAGGAGCTCCTGGTGCTGCTGCTCGTGGTGGGTGCCGAGCTCAACGAGCTCGAGCCCCCGCGGGTCGAGCCCGCCGCCGGCGAGCACCTCGGCGAGGGCGGCGTCGACCCAGGCCCGGTAGCGGCCGATCTCGGCGACCCCTGGGCGGCTGACGAACCCCCGCTGCGAACGGGGATGCTTCGGGCCGACCTGCTCGTAGTAGCTGTTGAAGAGGACGCGGTAGCTCGGGTCGTAGGGCTGGTAGCCGGGCATCCCCTCGAGCACGAAGGTCTCGAAGAACCAGGTGACGTGGGCCCGATGCCACTTGGTCGGGCTCACATCGGGCATCGACTGCACCGTCTGGTCCTCGGCGGTGAGGGGCGCGGCGAGACGTTCGGTCTCCTCCCGCACCTCGCGGTACCGCTCGGCCAGCTCGGGGGAGGGCACGTCTCCTGGCTACCGCACCCGCGGCGCCGGTGCCAGGCAGGCCGGTCTCACGCCTCGCCGTGTGGTCGGTCTCAGCCGAACGGGGCGGCCCGTTGGTCGAGGTCGGACAGCTCGTGGTAGCCGATGATCCGACCGACGCCGACGGCCATCGCCTCCCGAGCCAGGTTGCCGAGGCCGCCGAGGCCGCTCGACGAGCGCGCCGGAGAGGCGTGGCCGACGAGGCCGACGTCGTCGGCGATGTTCTCGACCCGAAGGGAGTGGTAGGGGCTCGATACGAGCACGACGTCCCGGATGCCCTCCTTGCGGAGGACCCGCTCGGCCGCCTGCAGGCTCTCCCACGTGTCCGTGCCCTGGTTCTCGATCCGCAACGCCGACTCCGGGACCCCGGCGTCGCGGAGGTGCTTGAAGCCGACGGCGGCCTCGGTGTACCGGTCGCCCTTCTGCCGGCCCCCGGTGAGCACGACGACGGGAGCCACGCCTCGCCGGTACAGATCGAGCGCGTGGTCGAGGCGGACCCGCAGCGCGGCCGAGGGCACGCCGTCGTACTCGGCCGCTCCCAACACCACGATGGCGCCGGCCGGTCGAGCGTGGTCGTGGCGGGCGGCCGCCACGACCTGGGCGAAGGTCACCGCGAAGTAGGTGGCGACGAGCGCGACAGCGATGGCCGCCCACTTCACCAGGCGCCGCAGGATCACGACGGGACGACGACCGACGAGACCATCACCGACCGAACGGTCACAACCGCGCGAGGGCCGCCTGCACGCGGGCCTGGACGCGGTCCCGACCGAGCACCTCGAGCGACTCGAAGAGGGGCGGGCCCACGGTCCGGCCGGTGACCGCCACCCGTACCGGCGCCTGTGCCTTGGACAGCTTCTGGCCGGCCGCCTCACCGGCGGCCTGCACCGCCGACTTGAGGGCCTCGGCCGACCACTCGACCGACTCGAACGCCGTGGCCACGCCGGCGAGGACCCGCCGGGCGTCGTCGCCACCCTCGCCTCCCGGCCGCATCGCCTTCTGCCACGACGCCTCGTCGATGGCGGGTAGGTCGAGGAAGAGGAAGTCG
>DASXLH010000443.1:0-2345 GCA_036496335.1 Acidimicrobiales bacterium | reverse complement strand
GGGAGGTCCAGGCGACCGTCCCACACTTTCGAAAGATGCGACGCGACAGATGGGGCCATCGCTCCCCGGGATCGGAGCAAACCGATGATCGACAACTGGACACTCCCGACACGGCACGATGAGGTTGCTGTGTAGGAGCCATCAGCCGAGTCGGCGGTTGCGGCGAGCCCCATCGCCTGTCACGAAGATACCGGGCGATCAGGCCTCAACTCCTGTCACCGCCATCGTCCAGCGACGACGGCTCCATCTAAGGACTCCGTTTCGAACGCGTTGGGGGCGTGTGTCCTTCTTCGGTGGTCTCGAGAATGGCGTCGAGTTTGAGGATCTCGCCGGTGGTGATCATGCCGACGAAGGTCTCCCGGTCGAGGATGGGGATGCGGTCGACGTCGTAGCCCTCCATGGCGGCGACGGCCTGCGCGAGCGTCCACGTGAGCTGGCCCGTGGGCCAATCCGTCTGCATGACGGCGCTGGCGGGGGTGTGGGGCCATTCGGAGTCGGGGAGACGGGCGACGTCGTCGAGGGTCACGACACCGCGAAAGGTTGAGCCGTCGACCACCGGCACGACGCGGAGACGGAGCTCGCGGATGTGGTGGTTGAAGAGCTCGTCGATGGTCGCGTCGGAGGGCACCGTTGCAGCGTCGGTTCGCAGAGCGGACGAGACGGGTAGTGCGAGTCGGCGTTCCAGGACACCGGTTCGTGCGTCCTGTTGATAGGCCGATGCCGAGGCGTTCCCGATGAGGAGCTGGCTGGACGCAGCCGCAATGAGCCCGGGGACGATGAAGCCAGGACGCCCGGTGGACTCGGCGACGAAGACCACGGCGGCGAGTGGCACCCGGTAGCCGGCACCGAGGAAGGCGGCGATGCCGAGCACGGGGAACAGGGCGAGGTCTGAAGCCCCGACGGCAGCGCCGAGAGCGCTGCCGAGGAGGGCGCCTTGGACGACGAGAGGGATGAAGAGGCCGCCGACCCCGCCGGCGCCGAGGGCGAGCGTCGTGGCGAGTGCCCGCAGGAGGAAGACGGCGAGGATGACGGCGATGGCGTGGCCGGGCTCGAGGGACCAGTTGATGGCGGCGTAGCCGGATCCGATCGTGAGGGATTCCCCACTGACGACGCGTCCGAGCACGAACACCGCGACGATCGCGACGCCGGCAACCGGGAGGCGGACGCTGGCGGGGTAACGGCCAACAGCCCGCTTGGCGATCAGCAGCCCGGAGGTGAACAGCCGGGCACCCAGACCGCAGGCCAGTCCGAGGAGAGCGGCACCCCCGAGATCTCGCAGATCGAAGGGTGGTGCGCCCGCGATCGGGAACAGCGGGGTGGTTCCGTTTATGGCGGCGAAGACGACATAGCTCGCCGCGGCCGAGAACATCGCCGGCAGCAGCATCCGGCGTGCGAGGTCTTGGCGGTAGGGGACCTCGAGGGCGAACACGACCCCGGTGGCCGGGGCCTTGAAGATGGCTGCGACACCGGCGGCTGCACCACAGACCAGAAGGACCTTGGTGTCCGAGCGGCTGAAGAAACGGCTGAAACGGATCTGCAACCAGGTGCCGATGGCAGCACCCATATAGATCGACGGACCTTCGAAACCCATCGCCGCTCCGCCGCCGAGGGTGGCCGCGCTCGCGACCAACCGACCCGGTACCGGCGTCAAGCGAAGGCGGTGCTCGGGATCGTGGAAGTCCTTGATGTACTCGTCAGCGGTCGATGGCGATTCGCCGCCGAGCCAACGCAGCGCCAACGCCGCCACGGTGAGGCCGAGCGCGGGGCCGATCGCCTGCAGCCACAGTGGTCCATCGAGCACGCGGTCGAAGAGCTGATCACTGACGAAGCGTTCGAACCCCGCCACCGCCAGTCCCGTGAGCGCACCCGTCGCGGCGGCCAGCACGCCGACTTGGCGGGCGCGGTGCCCGATGGCGCGGAGCTCCGCCGTGCTTCGCGCCCGCCCGCCTGCCAACCGTTCGCGGTGGATCCGGAAGCGACCGGCGACGCTCCTCATCGGTCGACCCGCTCCTCTTCAGCAGAGGCTGGAGCGCAGCCGGACGCCGTTGCGCCCGTGCAACCGGACGGAGTCTCGTGAAGAACATCTTCAGGCATATGGGATGTCGTCAGTGTCCCACCTCGAGGGGCTGCGCCGGAGGAGCGGTCGAAGTCAGGAGCAGGCTCTCGGGGAAAGCCAGCACCAGTAGCGCTGCGGCGCCATCACCTGTAGCACTACAACGATTGGTACCGTACATGAGATGGCCACGAATGCGAACAGTAGGAGCGCGACCCGCCGCCATGCTCATGGCGGGCTGTCAAGCGCGGTCATCACGGCTTCCCGGGTGCTCGTCGGGGTCGCCGCTCGG
>DASXLH010000442.1:0-4512 GCA_036496335.1 Acidimicrobiales bacterium | reverse complement strand
CCGATCTAGGGCCGCTCACCGCCGAGACCGCCACCTCGGAGTACCCCTTCGGCGACCCCACCGGGGCGCGCCTCGCGGCCGCCGGCTTCATGCAGGGGTTCTCGCGGGGGTGGCAGGGCGACGACGGACGCTCGGCCCACGTCGTCGTCTACGAGATGAAGGATCCCAACGCCTTCATGACGAGCTGGAAGGCGGCCGTGAAGGACGTCGCCAACGGCGGCACGTTCACCACGCCGGTGGGTGACGGCCTCCGCGACATCGAGTCGGACGCCGAGGGCGAGAACCCCAGCGAAGCGTCGATCGTGGCCTGGGTGGAGGGCCCCTACTGGTACTACGTCGTGCACTTCGGCCCGGCCGACGGCACCGGCCCCGATCATGCCCGGGCCGTCGTGGCCGCCGTCCAAGCCAAGTGAGCCTCCTGGCGCTGGCCCTCGCCGCCGTCTTCGCCTGGGCGGCCGTGGCCAAGCTCCTGCACCGCCCGACGACCAGCCGCTCCTTCGCCGCTTTCGGACTTCCCGTTCCGGACACCCTGGCGGTGGCGGTGCCGGTCTCGGAGATCGTCCTGGCCGCCGTGCTGGTGGTGAACCCAGCCCTCGGCGCCACACTGGCGTTGGCCGTCCTGGCCGCCTTCACCACCCAGCTCCTGCTCGCCCGGCGGCGGGGGGCCGACACCGGGTGCGGCTGCTTCGGCGGCTCCCGGCCGGCCACTCCCAACGTCGAGCTGGCCCGCAACGCCGTCCTGGCGCTCGCCGCCGTCGCCGTCCTTGTCACCGCCTGACCCGTCCCCACCGCACCGCCCACCCGGAAGGGAGCGCCACATGTGTCGCAACATCACCACCCTGCGGGGGCTCGAGCCCGCCGCCACCCCGGACGAGGTGGAAGCCGCCGCCCGTCAGTACGTCCGCAAGGTCAGCGGGGTCCAGAAGACCTCACCCGCCACCGAGGCCGCCTTCGAACGGGCGGTAGCGACGATCCTGGTGGCCACCGCCGAGCTCCTGGCCGACCTCCCGCCCCGCAAGCAGCCGCCCCTCACCCTGCCCCCCCTGCGACGAATCGCGGCTCGGGCAGCTACGGGTGCGGTCGGGTGAGTCAGTCCTTCAGCGCCACCTGGTTGGGCACGACGTTCATCTTCGGCTCGTAGGCGGCCACCTCAACCTCCCGGACCGCGCCCGGAAAGGCGGCGTGGAGCTGGTCGACGCAGCTGCCACAAGGACCGTAGAAGCGCTCCGTGGCGGCTTGGCCGCAACGGGGACAGGTGAACTCGAGCGGTGTCACCCAACCATCCTGGCCCCGGTCGACGGCGCTCGACGCCATGCCGCCGGCAGGTCGTGGATCAGTTGTTCGGGGCGGTCCCCAGCGTGGCCGTGAGCGTCATGTCCTGGCCGTTGCGGGAGATGACGATCTCGACCTTGTCGCCGGGCGCGTGGGCCTTGACGGCGGCGGCCAGAGCCGCCGCGCCGTCGACGGTGGCCCCGCCGACGGACACGATCAGGTCACCGTTCTTGATGCCGGCCTTGTCAGCGGGCGATCCGCTCTCGACCGCGACGATGAGGGTTCCCCGGCTCCCGTCGGTCGGGTCGGTGGTGCGCACGCCCAGGTAGCCCTTGGCTGCAGCCGAGCCGCCGGACTTCAGCCGCTGGACCACCGGCATCACCGAGTTGATCGGGATGGCAAAGCCGATGTTCTCGGCCGACGTGGTGTTGGTGCTGGTGGCGACGGCGGTATTGATGCCGATCACCTTCCCCAGCGCGTTGACCAGCGGGCCGCCGGAGTTGCCCGAGCTGATCGAGGCATCGGTCTGGAGCAGGCCCGTCATGGTGACGGTGCCGGTGTCGAGCGTGCGGCCGAGGGCGGACACGATGCCCTTGGTGACCGTCGGGCTGCCCCGCAGGGCGAGGGCGTTGCCGATGGCGACCACGTCGTCGCCCACCTGCAGGGTGGAGGAGTCACCGAGGTCGGCGGGGGTGAGGCCGGAGACGTTGCTCAGCTGCAGCACGGCGATGTCGGCGTCGGTGTCGCTGCCGACCAGCTTGGCCTGCCGAGCCTGCACCTCGCTGGAGAGCGTGACCGTGATCGACGAGGCCCCCTCGATCACGTGGGCGTTGGTGACGATCTCGCCGTCGGAGGTGAGGATGATGCCGGTGCCAGCGGCCTCGCCGGTGGCATTGCTTTGGCTGGTTCCGCCGATCTCGGTCTGGATGGTGACGACGGATGGCCCCGCCTTGGCCACGACGCCGGCCACGTCGAGCGTCTTGCCGCTGAGCGTGAGCGACGGACGGGTGGGGCCGTTGGAGGCGGAGGTGACGAAGGTGGTGGTCGACTTCCCGCCGCCGACGGCGAGGGTGATGCCGGCCCCGAGCGCACCGGCGAGGAGGGCGACCACGCCGAAGATCGCGACCTGGCGGATCCAGCCCGGCCGGCCCGAAGGGGACGGCGGGGCGGGCGGCGGTCCCGAACCTTCGCCGGCCACGGGCGGCTCCATCGGCGGTCCCGGCGGGGTGGCGGCCGGGGGCAGCGTGGCCTCCTCGCCACCGAGGGCAGCGCCGGGCGGGGCCCAGACGGCGGCCCGCCCGCCTCGTCCACCCGACCAGGTGGCGTCGACCGCTTCGGTCGGATCGGCGGCGACGTCGTCGGCACCGACGGGGGCGTCGTACGGGGACGGGGAGGCGGATGCCGACCCGGCCGCCGACCACACGGACGGGGCGGCCGACTCGGATTCGGCGGGCACGCCCGACTCGGCGACCTCGGAGGACGCGGCGGGGGCGACACCGGTCGTGACGGACGCGTCGTCGACGCGGGAATCGGCATCGAACTCCATGGCGCCATCCTCCCCCCATCCGCTGGGCGGTAACTGGGCACCGCCTGTGGAGCCGCTGTGAGGTCCGGTGTCTCCCGGCTCAGTCATTCGCCAGGATCACGTTGTGCACGAGCGGGTAGATCTGGCCCTGCCAGCGCCGCCCGCTGAACACGCCGTAGTGCCCCACGCCAGCCTGGAGGTGGTGGCGCCGGCGGGCCGGCTTCACCGACGTGCACAGGTCGTGGGCGGCGAGGGTCTGGCCGACCGAGCAGATGTCGTCCCGTTCGCCCTCGACGGTGAGCAGGGCGGTGCGGTTGATGGCGGCCGGGTGAACGGCTCGTCCCTCGTGGGTGAGCTCGCCCCGGGCCAACAGGAACTCCTGGAAGACCCGGTCCACGGTCTCCAGATAGAACTCGGCCGGGATGTCGAGCACCGCGAAGTACTCGTCGTAGAAGTTCTTGGTGAGCGTGGCAGCGGCCACATCGCCGCGGGCGAGGTCCTTGTAGAGCTGTCGGTGGGCCCGCACGTGGCGGCTCACGTTCATGCTCACGAAGGCGGAGAGCTGCATGAAGCCGGGATAGACGGCCCGGCCGGCTCCGGCGTAGCGGCCCGGGACGCTGGTGATCACGTTGCGCTCGAACCAGGAGAGCGGCTGGGAGGTGGCCAGGTCGTTCACCATCGTCGGGTTGATCCGGGCGTCGACCGGGCCGGCCATCAACGTCAGCGAGCGGGGCGTGGCCGGGTCGTTGCCCTCGGCCATCACGGCCGTGGCCGCCAGCGCGGCGACGCAGGGCTGGCACACGGCGACGACGTGGGCACCGGGACCGATCCGCTGCAGGAACCGGATGATGTGGGCGGTGTAGTCGTCGAAGCCGAACGGCCCCTCGGCGGCGGGGACGTCGCGGGCGTTGTGCCAGTCGGTCAGGTACACGTCGTGATCGGCCGACAGGGTGCTCACCGTGTCGCGCAGGAGGGTGGCGAAGTGCCCCGACAGGGGCGCCACCACGAGCACACGGGGCAGTGCCGCCTCGACGTCCTTGGCGAAGTGCAGCAACGTGGCGAAGGGCGTGACGTCGGCGGCCTCCTCCCGCACCCGCACCATGTCACCGTCGACCCGCACCGCCTCGATCCCGAAAGCAGGCCGTTCATGTGTGAGCGAGGATCTCGAAATGAGCTCGTAACCGGCCGCCATCCGACGGACCAATGGGTTGTCGCCGAAGGGCCCGGGAATCGCCGTGAGTGCCTTGTTCGCCACCCCGGCAAAGGCGCGCACAGGAGCGGTCAGGTCCTGTCGTGCTTGGTACGCTCGGTAGAGCACTCGATCTCGCTCCCAGGTGGCCGCGTTGTCGGCGTCCACCGCCGTCGAGCCGGGCACGGGACCGAGGCTAGCCACCCCACGACCAAGGACCGAGCTTGCGGGGCCGCGGCTCCGCCGGAGGGACCTCGATGAGCCGAGCCACACTCACCGTCACGAGCAAGAACTACGGGGCTTGGTCACTCCGAGGCTGGTTGCTCTGCCAGTTCGCCGGCTTGGACGTCGACGAGGTCCACCTGCCGTCTGACGACCCGCTGGCGAGGGCCGAGCTGCTCCTCCTCGCGCCCTCCTTCCGGGTGCCGTCGCTCTCGCACGAAGGCGTCACCGTGTGGGGGACGCTGGCGATCGCCGAGTACCTCCATGAGCGATTTCCGAAGGCGCCCTTGTTCCCGCAGGACAC
>DASXLH010000441.1:0-14541 GCA_036496335.1 Acidimicrobiales bacterium | reverse complement strand
CGAAGAAGATCCCGTCCTTCCAGGGCAGGATGAAGTTGAAGCCGGGGCCCCGGAAGAACGAACCAAGCATGACGAGAACCGCCCACATCAGGACGAAGATGGTGAAGATCGCGATGGCGAACTTCCGATCGTGCGGTTTGTGAGAGGGGTTCTTGTCGACGAACGGCGCAATCATGAGCAGGATCAGTGCCACGCCGGGGATGAGCACACCGGCGACGGCCGGGTTGAACATCGTGAGCAGTTCCTGCAACCCGAGGAAGTACCAAGGTGCCTTCGACGGGTTCGGTGTCTTGTTGAAGTCGGCGAGGCCGAGCAGCGGGGCCTTCACCAAGGCGGAGAAGATGAGCAGCCCCGCGGTGACGATCAGGATCGCGGCGAACTCGACCACGAGCAGGTGCGGCCAGGTGTGCACCTTGTCCTGCGCCTCGGCGCGGGTCTGCTGGATCGACCCCGACTTGACCACCGTGAGCAGCCGCTGGGTGTGACCCCCCGGGCCGGTGGTGGCCGGTGCCGGCAGGGTGGCGGTCGCGGCGGCCGCGGTCCCCGTGCCCGCAGCGGCGACGTCGCCTCCGCCACCGCCCGCGGCGGCGCGGCGGCGCTTGGCCCGCTCCAGGAGGGGGGCAGGAATCTTGGTGCCGCTCTCGGTGGTGGCGTCCTCCGTGGTCTCGGATCCGGCGGCCGCGGCCGCGGGCGCCTCGACGGCAGGCGCGTCAGCAGCCGCTTCGGCGGGCGCGTCGGCGGCGGGCGCCTCGGCCTCGCCACCCTCCTCGCCCGGTACCGGAAGCCCGAGCGCGCGACGGCGCTCCTTGCTCCGCTGGAGAAGATGGTCGGGGATGTCGGTCATGGTGTGCCCCCTCTCCTACAACGGCCCGCTGATGCCGCCGTCCTTGCGCACCCGCCAGAAGTGGATCGCCATGAAGATGACGATCACGAACGGGAGCATCAGGACATGGAGGACGTACCAGCGCAACAACGTGGCGTCGCCGATCTCGACGCCGCCGAGCAGCACGAACCGGACCTGCTGCCCGAAGACGGGCGTGTAGCCCATCATGTTCGTACCCACCGTCACCGCCCAGAGCGAGAGCTGGTCCCAGGGCAGCAGGTAGCCGGTGAACGACAGCAGCAGGGTGAGCATCAGCAGGATGACGCCGATCACCCAGTTGAACTCCCGAGGCGGCTTGTAGGCGCCGTGGTAAAAGACCCGCGCCATGTGCAGGAAGACCGACAACACCATCAGGTGCGCGGCCCATCGGTGCATGTTCCGCACGAGGAGGCCGAAGGTGACGGCCGTCTGGAGCGTGTAGATGTCGTTCCAGGCGGTGGCCGACGTCGGCCGGTAGAAGAACATCAGGAAGATGCCGGTGACCGTCAGCAGGATGAAGAGGAAGAACGAGAGCCCGCCGAGGCAGAGCGTGTAGCTCACCTTCACCGCGTGGCGCTTCACCTTTACCGGGTGCAGGTGGTACAGCACCGAGTTCATGATCACGTAGGAGCGGTTTCGGGGGCTGTCGGTGTAACCCTTCCGGAAGATCGAACCCGGCCGGAAGATGGAGTTCCAGGCCTGGGAGCCCTGCACCGACTCGCCGAGCTTCGCGACTCGCTCGCCGACGCCGGGTCCCTTGTTCTCGATCGTCTTGGCCATGTTCCTGGGTGCTCCTAGAACCGCATGCCGTAGGCGTAGCCGTGATTGTTGTCGCGCTGGTGGCGGTCGCCGTCGCGGGCGGCCAGGCCCGTCTTCCCCAGCAGGATCACGCCCGTGGGGCAGCGGTCGACGCACAGCGCGCAGCGCGTGCAGACGTCCTCGTCGACGATGAACACGACGTGGTCGTCGGGGTCGAGGCCGGGCTCGACCGTGTTGGTCGCCTCCGGCACCGAATCCGTGGAGAGCATGTGGATGCACTTCCACGGGCAGATGTCGACGCAGCCCTCGCACATGATGCACTCGGACTGGTCGATGTGGAGGAACTGCTTCGGCTTGACGCTCTTCTCGAGCTGGGCCGGATCGATCTCCTGCAGGAGGTAGTCGCCCGAGAAGACGGGCATGGGCGGGTTGGCGTCGGTCCTGGCCATCAGCTGCCCCCCACCGGAACGGTCTCGGGTCGTCTGGCCGACTCGGTCTCGTCGGCGGACGGCTTGGCCGGCTTCAGCAGCGGGCGGCCGAAGGCGGACGTGGGCAGCGCCTTGGGCTTCGACTTGCCGCGGTTCTGCCAGTAGGACCAGAGGAAGATCTGCCCGCCGAGGCCGATCACGTAGATGATCACCGCGATGATGTCGCGGGTCTTCTCCTTGGTGACCTTGAAGGGCAGGTAGGTGATGACGTTGCCCGGGCCCTTCACGAACTTGTCGGCTCGCCACTTGAGCTCGTTGTCGGAGTAGTTCAGCCACTGGTGCGGGAGCATCCCGTAGGCGATGAACATCGCCGCGAACACGAAGATGGCCGCCACCATGGCCTCGCCCCAGGTGACGGGCGTGCCGATGGGACGGCGATGGGCGAAGAAGACGATGACGCCGACGCAGAGCATCAACGCGAGGAACGCAGTGACCAGAGCGACCATCCGGCTGACCTCCTTCCCTGCGACTGGCTTCCTGTGCGACAGCTTGCTCTGCGACTGGCTTCTTGCACGGTCGGCCTGCGGCTCCGGACCGGGGCCACGTGCCTGCTACACACCCCCGGCGCCGAGGTCGGCGACGGAAGGCTCGTGAACGTACTCACATGCTAGGTGCCGGGCCGGTCCTGAAACCCGGCCCGTGGCGTTGTCTACCACTCCCCCCGAGCGAGCGGGAACTTGGTCGGACCCGGCCCCGGCGACCTAGTGTTCCGGCCGACCCTCGTCGGATTCGACCCCTTGGACCGCGCGTGAAGGAGACGGCGTGACCGACATCCCCGAGCACCTGCTCGCACGCTCCCGCGAGCGGAGAGCCGCCCTCGGACTGGGTGGAGGCGACGCGGGCGGCGGCGCTCCCACCCCCCCGGCGGGCTCGGCGGCGTCCCCCGAGCCCGGCGGCGTGCCCGCCGTTCCGGCCGCCGCCACCGTGGCGGTGCCCGAGGTGGTCGAGCCGGTCCGGCCGGATCCGCCCTACGTGGCCGCCTCCAAGGCTCGGCCCCGGGTGCCGATCTTCGTGGCTCCGGTGCTGGCCATGCTCCCCGTCTTCGCCTTCATCTACTGGGGCTCGCTGACCCCGAAGCCCGTGGCCGCCGACCCGGTCCTGGTCGAGGGCGCCGCCGTCTACGCCGACAACTGCGCCGCCTGCCACATGCCGGACGGTTCCGGCGGGGTCGGCCGGCCGCTCAACGAGGTCGTGCGGACCTTCCCCAACGAGGCCGACCAGATCGACTGGGTGACCAAGGGCGACATCGGCCGGCCCACCGGCCAGCCCTACGGCGTGGATCGCGTGGTCCACGGTGACGGCTATGCCGCCAACATGCCGGCCTTTGCCACCACGCTCACAGCCGAGCAGATCGCCGCCGTCGTCCACTACGAGCGCGTGGAGTTCGGTGGCGAGTCGGCCACCGCCACGACCGTCGCCGGATCGGGCACCACGCCGACGACGACCAAGTAGGGGACGTGCACGACGTCCTCGTCGTCGGCGGCGGGCCGGCGGGGGCGGCCACCGCGTTCTGGGCGGCCAAGGCCGGCCACGACGTCGTGATGTTGGAGCGCAAGACCTTCCCCCGGGAAAAGACCTGCGGCGACGGCCTCACCCCCCGAGCCGTGCACGAGCTCCGGGAGATGGGCCTCGATGACGTGCTCGGCCGCGACCACCACCGCTTCGAGGGGCTGCGCACCATCGCCCACGGCATCACCCTCGAGCTGGCCTGGCCCGAGCACCCCGTCTACCCCTCGTACGGCTACGTCGTCCGGCGCCGGGACCTCGACCAGCTCGTGGCCGAGAACGCGGTCAAGGCGGGCGCCGCCCTCCACCAGGGGGCCGAGGCCACCGAGCCGCTGATGGAGGAGGGCCGACTCGTCGGTGCGGTCGTGGCCCACAAGGACGGGTCCCCGTCGGAGGAGGTGCGGGCCCGCTACGTGGTGGTGGCCGACGGCTCCAACTCCCGGTTCGGCCGGGCGCTGGGTACCAGCCGCAACCGGAGCTACCCGCAGGGCATGGCCATCCGGACCTACTACGAGAGCCCGATGCACGACGACCCGTGGATCGAGTCGGCTCTCGACGTGCGTGACCGGCAGGGCAAGTCGCTGCCCGGCTACGGCTGGGTCTTCCCCGTCGGCGACGGGACGATCAACGTGGGGATCGGCCTGCTGTCGACGTTCAAGGACTGGAAGTCGGTCAACACCTCGCACCTCATGGAGGAGTGGGCGGCCACCGCCCCGGCCCACTGGGGCATCGACCCGACCAAGCCGCTCCAGGCCCCCACCGGCGGCCGCCTGCCCATGGCCGGTTCCGTCGGGCCGAAGGCGGGCGCCAACTTCCTGGTGGTCGGCGACGCCTCCGGCGCCGTCAACCCGTTCAACGGCGAGGGCATCGACTACGCCTACGAGACGGGCCGGCTCGCCGCCGACGTGCTCGACGAGGCGCTGCGCACCGGGAGCAGCACCGCGCTGCAGCGCTACCCCGAGACCCTCGAGCGGGAGTACGGGCTCTACTTCAAGGTCGCCCGACTCTTCGTCAAGCTCATCGGCCGACCCGCGCTCATGCGTGAGCTCACCCGGGTGGGGATGCGCTCCCGGACCCTGATGGAATGGGTGCTGCGCATCATGGCCAACCTCCTGCGCCCCGACGAGCTCGGCCCCGCCGAGGCCGCCTATCGAGCCGTGGCGTTGCTCGCACGAGTGGTCCCCGAGAAGGGGTGAGGGGCCTCCTCAGACTCCCAGGAACTGGCGGAGGTCGTCGAGGGTGACCCTCGCGGCCCGGAGGCCGCGCTGGCGCAGGGTGTAGAGGTCGCCGGCGGCCTGGGCCTGCTTCAACCGGCTGAAGCCGTAGGGACGGCCGGGGATGGGCAGGTCGACCGGGTCGGCGCCGAGGAGCTGCAGGAAGACGCCACTCGGGGGGCCACCCTTGTGGAGCTGGCCGGTCGAGTGCAGGAAGCGGGGTCCGATGCCGATCTCGGTGGCGACCCGGAAGCGGTCACGGAGAGCGATCCGCGCCACCTCGAGGGTGGCCAGCAGGGCCTCGTCGCCGGGATCGACGAAGGCCTGGATGCACACGTGGTCACCGGGTCGGACGGTGGCGAGCAGCTCACCGACCGGTTCCGCCCCGCCCACGACGGCGTCGACGTCGCCCCCGATCGAGCCGTCGAGCACCGAGGCGGTGGCGGCCTTGGCCGCCGCCACATCGGGTTGGTCGAACGGGTTGATCCCGAGCAGCGCGCCCGTGAGGGCGATGGCGACCTCCCACACGACGATCTGCGCCCCGATGTCGAGCGGATCGCCGAACGGGAGCGCCATCACGGGGAGACCACCCAGATCGGGCGCCGCTCCCAGGGCGACGAAGAGGCGATCGGCGCCGTAGACCTGGGGCGCCCCCGGCGGTTCACCGACGACGGGGACCAGACCGAGCCCGTGCTTGCCGGTGGACTCGGCCACCAGCTGCTCGAGCCACAGGCCGAACGTCGCCACCGCCGGCGGCAGGAAGATGGTCAGCTTGTCGCGACCGGCCCGGGCCGAGCCGCCGAGCACGGCCGCCAGCCGGGCGCCGTCCTCGTGGTCGGCCGATGCCGCTCGGTCCAGCATGCCGCGGAGGTCGACCCCGAGGAGGGCGGCGGGCACGAGCCCGAACAGCGAGAGGGCGGAGTAGCGGCCGCCGATGTCGGACCGGTTCTCGAACACGGCCCGGACGCCGTGCTCGTGGCCCCAGTCGGCCAGCTGGCTGCCCGGATCGGTGATCACCACGAAGTGGGCGGCGGCCCCGCCGGTCAGCTCCCAGAAGTGGTCGAGCTGTGTGCGGGTCTCGATGGTCGACCCCGACTTCGAGGCCGCGATGAACAGGCACCGATCCAGGTCGAGCTCGTCAGCCACCCGCTTGATCGGCGCCGGGTCGGTGGTGTCGAGCACCCGGAGGTCGAACCGCGTCCGGCCCGGAACGGCGCCGTCGCCTCCTCCGCCGAACGTGCGGGAGAGCACCTCCGGGAACAGGGAGGACCCGCCCATGCCGAGCAGGACGCCGTGGACGAGCCCATCGGCCGCCACCCGGGCGGCGAAGTCCTCGAGCTCGCCGATGCGGGCCTGCATCTCGGCGACCACCGGGAGCCAGCCGAGGCGGTCGGCGACCTCGGTCGGGTCGTCCTGCCACAGGGTGTGATCGCCGGCGTGGAGACGGGCTAGGGCGTCGCGCTCCACCAGCTCGTCGGCGGCCCGCGCCACCTCCCCGGCCACGAGGGCGGCCTCCTCGGCGACCAGCGCCGCCTCGTCCTGGTTCAGCCCCCCGTCGGTCACCGGATGCGCTCGGCGGCGGCCACCTCGAGCGCCGCCTCGGCCGCGGCCTCGACCGTTCGGGCCAGGTCGGCGTCGTCGTGGGCCAGGCTGGGGAACAGCAGCTCGTAGGCGCCGGGGGCGAGGGCGATGCCGCGTCGGAGCATGGCGTGGAAGAAGAGCCGGTAGCGGTCGTTGCCGTTGGCGGCCCTGGCGTCGTCGTAGTCGCGCACCGGTTCGTCGGTGAAGAACAGCCCGACCAGGGGGCCGACCCGCGGCACCGTGACCGGGAGCCCGGCGGCCGAGATCGCCGCCTCGAGCCCGGCGGAGAGGTGCCGGGCGGTGTCGTCGAGCCGGGCGTAGGCCCCCTCGTCGAGCTGGCCGAGGGCGGCCAGGCCGGCGGCGGTGGCGAGGGGGTTGCCCGACAAGGTGCCGGCCTGGTACACGTCGCCGATCGGGGCCAGCGAGGACATGAGCTGGCGGGAGCCGGCGAAGGCGCCGACGGGGAGACCACCGCCGATGACCTTGCCGAAGCACCAGAGATCGGGCGTCACACCGAAGCGGGCGGTCGCTCCGCCGGAGCCGAGCCGGAAGCCGGTGATCACCTCGTCGAACAGGAGGAGGGCGCCGACCCGGTCGCATGCCGCCCGCAGGCCCTCCAGGAAGCCGGGCTCCGGGGCGACCAGCCCCATGTTCCCGGCCACCGCCTCCACGCACACCAGCGCCACGTCGTCGTCGAGGTCGGGGACGACGTTGTAGGGCGCCACCACCGTGTCGGCGACGGCCCCCCGGGTCACACCGGCCGACCCGGAGATGCCCTGGTTGGCGATGCCGCTGCCCCCCTCGGCCAGCAGGGCGTCGCTGTGCCCGTGGTAGCAGCCGGCGAACTTCACGATCTTCTCCCGCCCGGTGGCGCCGCGGGCGAGACGGACGGCCGACATCGCCGCCTCGGTGCCGCTGGAGACGAGGCGGACCATCTCGACCCCGGGCACCCGGGCGGCGATCGTCTCAGCCAGGACCACCTCGCGCTCGGTGGGCGCCCCATAGCTGGTGCCGTCGCCGGCGGCAGCCCGGACGGCGGCCACCACCACCGGGTCGGCGTGACCCAGGATCGAGGCCCCGTAGCTCTGCACGTAGTCGACGTAGCGGGTGCCCTCGACGTCCCAGATGTGCGCACCCTCGGCCCGGGTCACGAAGTAGGGCGTGCCCCCGACCGAGCGGAAGGCCCGTACCGGGGAGCTGACGCCGCCGGGGATGACCGCCGTGGCCCGCTCGAACAGCTCCGCGTTGGTCACCATCGGACGCGGCTCAGACCCGTCAAAGCAGCCCCGCCAGCTCGCGGGCGAAGTAGGTGAGCACGATGTCGGCACCGGCCCGCTTCACCGCCGTGAGCTGCTCGAGCGCCACCGCCGTCCCGTCGATCCAGCCCCGCTCGGCCGCCGCCTTCACCATGGCGTACTCCCCCGACACGTGGTACGCCGCCACCGGCACGTCAACGGCGGCCCGCACCGCCGCCACGACGTCGAGGTACGTGACCGCCGGCTTGACCATCACCATGTCGGCCCCTTCGGCCACGTCGAGGGCCGCCTCGACGAGGGCCTCACGGCCGTTGGCGTGGTCCTGCTGGTAGCCCTTGCGGTCACCGCCGCCGGCGATCGTGACGTCGACGGCCTCGCGGAACGGGCCGTACAGCGCCGAGGCGTACTTGGCGGTGTAGGCGAGGATGGCGACGTCGCCGTGGCCGTCCCCGTCGAGGGCGGAGCGGATGGCTCCGACCTGGCCGTCCATCATCCCGGACGGGCCCACCACCTGGGCGCCCGCCTCGGCCTGGGCCAGGGCGACCCGGGCGTAGAGCTCGACCGTGGCGTCGTTGTCGACCGAGCCGTCCGGGCGCAGCACCCCGCAGTGGCCGTGGTCGGTGTACTCGTCCAGGCACAGGTCGGCCATCACCACCAACTGGTCGCCGACCTCGTCCCGCAGGTCGCGCAGCGCCACCTGCACGATCCCGTCCGGATCCCAGGCGCCACTGCCGACCGCGTCCTTGGCCGCCGGCACGCCGAAGAGCATCACGGCCGGCACACCTATGGCGGCGAGCTCGACGACCTCCTTGCGCAGCGACTCCCGGGTGTGCTGGACGACACCCGGCAGCGACTCGATGGGGTTCGGCTCGGTGATGCCCTCCCGCACGAAGAGCGGCGCGACGAGGTCGTCGACGCTGAGGCGGGTCTGCGCCACGAGTCGGCGCATGGCCGGCGTCGAGCGGAGCCGACGGGGCCGGCGGGCGGGGCCACTCACCCGGCCGAGGTTACGGCAGGAGGTCCGCTGATCCCCCGGTCGGCCCCGTTCCTCCCGGGCCCGTGCCCTCGCCGCCGAGCAGGTCGACGAGGGCGGCGACGAGACCGGCCACGGTGTGGGGGTCGGCCTCGGCGGTGACCGCGATGCCGTGCCCGACGGCGGTGCGGGAGGTGGCCGGACCGATGCTGACGACCGTGGGCGGCAGCGCCGCCACCCCGAAGGCGTCGACGAACGCCGTCACCGTCGACGACGACGCGAACGTGACGGCATCGGCCGCCTGCACCGCCGCCAGCGCCTCGGGCGACGGCGGGCACGGGACGGTGCGGTAGGCGTCGACGGCCACGACCTCCCAGCCGGCGGCGGCCAAGCCGTTGCGCAGGAGCGGTCGGGCGCCGGCGGCCTGGGGTAGCAGGACACGGCCGGGGCCCGGGCCCATGGCGGCGAGCAACGCCTCGGCAACGGCCTCGCCGGGCACGAGATCGGCGACCACGCCGTGTGCCGTCAGGGCGTCGGCGGTGGCCGGCCCGACGGCGGCGACGCGGGCCTGGCCCAGGGCCCGGGCGTCGCGGACCTCGGCGAAGAGGCGGTCGACGGCGTTGGACGAGGTCACGACCACCCAGTCGAAGCCGGCCAGCCGGCTGGCCTCGGCCCGCAGGGCGGCGCCACCGTCGGCGGCGGCGGCCGTCTCGATGAGCGGCGCCTCCACCACCTCGGCCCCGAGCTCGGCCAGGCGGCGGGACAGACCCGACGCCTGGGCCCGGGCCCGGGTCACCACCACCCGCCGCCCGAAGAGGGGGCGGGACTCGAACCATCCCAGGTCGAGCCCGGCCACGGCGCCGACGACGATGACCGAGGTCGTGCCGATGGGGGTGTCCCCCAGGTGACCCAGCGTGGTGCGCACGGTCCGCTGCTCGGGACGGGTCCCCCAGGTCGTGGCCGCCACCGGCGTGGCGGGCGCGAGCCCACCGGCCATGAGCCGCTCGGCGATCGCCGCCCGGGTGGCCACTCCCATGAGCACCACGATCGTCCCGCCCACGCGCGCCACGGCGTCCCAGTCGGTCTCGGTGGCGGCCCACGGATCCTCGTGGCCGGTGACGACGGTGAACGAGGTGGCCATCCCCCGCTGGGTGACGGGCACGCCGCCGTAGGCCGGCACGGCGATGGCCGACGTCACCCCCGGGACGACCTCGAAGGCGATCCCCGCCTCCCGCAGGGCCGCCGCCTCCTCGCCGCCCCGGGCGAAGACGAACGGGTCACCGCCCTTCAAGCGCACCACGGTCGACCCGGCCCGGCCGTGCTCGACCAGGAGCCGGTTGATCTCCTCCTGCGGCGTGCTCGGGCCCCTCGGGGTCTTGCCCACCGCCACCCGCAGGGCATCGGCCGGGGCCAGGTCGAGCAGCGAGGCGACGGACAGACGGTCGTAGAGCACCACGTCGGCCCGGGCCAGCACCTCGGCGCCCCGCACGGTGAGCAGCCCAGGGTCGCCGGGCCCGGCGCCGACCAGGTAGACCGTCACCGCCCAAGTCTGCCGTCGGAGCCCCGACGACCCGCTTTCCGGCGGGCTGACGACCCCGGCGGTCGCGAGCGCGCCACAAACCGTCAGCCCTCGAGGAGCCAGCGACCTCCGTGGTCGAGCAGCTGGCCGGCGACCCGGGCACCGAGCTCGGCGGGGTCGTCGCCCTCGCCGGAGCTGCGCAGGACGATCCGGCCGTCACGTGACGCCAGGAGCGTCGTGAGCCGGGTCGTCCCCCCCGGTGTGACCACCGCGTGGGCCCCGGCCGGGAGGTCGCACCCCCCACCGAGGGTGGCCAGCCAGGCCCGCTCGGCGTCGACGGCCCGCCGCGACGGGGCATCTTCGATCGCCGCCAGGCGGTCGAGGGTGGGCTGGTCATCGGCCCGGCACTCGACCGCCAGAGCGCCCTGGCCGACCATGGGCACGAACGTGTCGGACCCGAGGGCCTCGGTGATCCGTTCGGCCATCCCGAGACGGTCGAGGGCGGCCACGGCCATGATGGCGGCGCCGCCGGGTGGGACCCGGGCCAGCCGGGTCCCCATGGTCCCGCGCAGGTCGAGGAAGGTCAGGTCGGGGCGTAGGTCGGCGAGGAGGGCCCGGCGGCGGGCCGAGCCGGTGGCGACGGGGGCTCCCGGCGCCAGCCCGTCGAGCGTCGAACCCACGAGGCCGTCCCGGGGGTCGCCCCGCTCGGGGACGCAGGCCAGCACGAGACCTGGGGCGGCCAGCTCCGGGCTCGACGGCAGGTCCTTGGCCGAGTGCACGGCCAAGTCGGCCCGGCCGTCGAGGACGGCGGCCTGCACCTCCTTGACGAAGATGCCGCGCCCGCCGAGTTGGTCGAGCGAGGTCGCCTTGTCCCGGTCGCCGAGGGTGTCGACGACCACGAGGGTGACCTCGCCCCCGAGGAGCGCGGCGATCTGCTGCGCCTGCCACCGGGCCAGGGCGCTCCCCCGCGTGGCGATGCGAAGCGGCTCTGCCCCGCCCGGGGCCACCTCAGAGATCGAACAGCTCGCGCAGCGCGTCGGCGAGGCGCTCGCCGCGCGGCGTACCGGCGGCGTCCTTGAGCCGCACCGTGGGCTCGTGGAGCAGCTTGCCGACCAGGCCACGCGACAGCCGCTCGAGGATCACCCGCTCCTCCTCGCCGAGGCCACGACCCAGCCGGGAGACCTCGGCCTCCCGCAGCACTTCGATCCGGTCGCGCAACGCCGCCACCACCGGCGCCACTTGGCGGGCGGTCGACGCCTCGTGGAAGCGGTGGACCTCCTCCTCGACGAGCGCGTGGGCCCGGACCGACTCGCGGCGTCGCTCCGCCATGCCGGCGTCGGCGAAGGCCCGGAGGTCGTCCATGTCGAGCAGCTCGACCCCGGCGAGCGCGCCGGCCGAGGGATCGACGTCCCGGGGAACGGCCACGTCGACGATCAGCAGCGGGGCCCCACCCCGGGCGGCCACGACGGCCTCGAGGTCGGCGTGGTCGATCATCACCGATTGCGCCCCGGTGGAGGTCAGGAGCACGTCGACGGTGCCGAGTGCCTGGGGGAGCTCGAGCAGCGGCACGACCCGGCCCCCGACCCGGGTGGCCAGGACCTCGGCCCGTTCGGTGGTGCGGTTGGCCACCAGCACCTCCGACACCTTCGAGCCGGCCAGCGCGCTGACCATGCCCTCGCCCATCTCGCCGGCGCCGAGCACGAGCACGCTCCGACCCTCCAGCCCGCCCAACCGCTCGGCCGCCAGCGCCACCGCCGCGCTCGACACGGACGTGGTCGAACGTCCGATCCCGGTCTCGGTGCGGACCCGCTTGCCCACCTCGAGGGCATGGCGGAAGAGCATGTGCAGCGCCGGCCCGGCGGCACCCTCGCCGGCGGCCGCCTCCCAGGCCTGGCGGACCTGGCCGAGGATCTCGCTCTCGCCCAGGACGGCGGAGTCGAGCCCGCTGGCGACCGAGAAGAGGTGGGCCACGGCGGCGGCGTCGTGGAAGGCGTAGAGATGGTCGGCGAACTGCTCGGGAGCCAGATGGGTGAGCTCGGCCAGGGAGTTGCGCACATCCTGCAGCGCGCCGTGGTACCGCTCGGCAGCGACGTAGATCTCCGTCCGGTTGCACGTGGAGAGCAGGACGACCTCGGTGACGTTGTCCCGGCTCACCAGGTCGTGGAGGGCCTTCGGGAGCAGCTCGGCCGGGACGTTCATCCGCTCGAGCAGGTCGAGCGGGACGCTCCGATGGTTGAGCCCGATGACGATCACTGCCACGCTGTTCGTTCTCCAAGCACTCTTCGGATCAGCGACCTGGCCTCGTCGACCGAGCCCTGACGGACGAGGTCGAGCGCACCGCCGTCGAGCGCCTCCCGCCAGGGGAGACCCTCCGTTGTGACGCCAGACGATCGTAGGGCGTCGCGCTCCGAAGCGAGGAGTCGGAGGAGCTCGCCGTACTCCGGGCCGATCTCTTCCTCCAGCCTGGCCCGCATCCAGGAGGCGAAGGCGGGGCTCTGTCCGTCCGTGGAGATCGACACCGAGAGGTCGCCCCTGCGCACGACAGCCGGCAGGGTGAACGAGCAGTTGGCCGGGTCGTCGGCGGCGTTGACCCACGCACCGGCGGCTTCGGCGTCGTCGAAGACCTGCCGGTTGACCGCGGCGTCGCCGGTGGCCGCCACCACCAGGCGGTAGCCGCCGGCCTCGCCGGCCCGGTAGGGCCGCCGCTCCACCACGACCTCGAGCGTGGCGATCTCGTCGTCGACCTCGGGGGCGACGACCGTGACCTCGGCACCGGCCGCCACCAGGTCGCGGGCCTTGCCGACGGCCACCGAGCGCCCCCCCACCACCAGGCAGCGCCGACCCCCCAGGCGGAGGACCACCGGGTACCCGACCGTCACACCGGGACCTCACGGTCGAGCGAGTGCTGCCGGTAGAAGGACAGGATCTGCAGCTCGAGGGCCAGGTCGACCTTGCGCAGGTACACCTGGCGGGGAACGGTCACCATGGCCGGGGCGAAGTTGAGGATCGACCGGACGCCGGCGGCCACCAGCGCGTCGACCACCTCCTGGGCCCCGTCGGCCGGTGTCGCCACCACGCCGACGGCCACGCCGACCTCGTCGACCACGAGGGGGAGCTCGTCGATGTGGCGGACCGTGAGCTCGCCGATCCGCTCGCCGACCCGCTCCGGATCGCTGTCGAGCAAGGCGGCGACGGGGAAGCCGCGTTCGCCGAAGCCGGCGTAACCGGCCAGGGCATGTCCCAGGTTGCCGATCCCGACGATGACGACCGGCCAGTCCTGGGTGAGGCCCAGCTCCCGGCTGATGTGGAACACCAGGAAGCGCACGTCGTAGCCGACCCCCCTGGTGCCGTAGGAGCCGAGGTAGGAGAGGTCCTTGCGCACCTTGGCGGCGTTGACGCCGGCCAGCTGCGCGAGGCGCTCGGAGGACACGGTCTCGATCCGGCTCTCGACCAGCTCGTACAGGCACCGCAGGTAGACGGGCAACCGGGCGACGGTCGCGTCAGGGATCCGGCGCGGCGAGGGCGGCACGGCCCGAAGCGTAGCGGGCCTTCACAAGGGCACAAACGCCGAGCACCGGCCGGCCGGCCGGTACGTGCACGGGAGCACGTTCACATGATCACCAGGGTTGCCTATCCTCGCCCGCGGTGGAGCAGGTGCCGCGGGCCGCGGGCGAGCCGTCGATCGACCCCGGTCCCCTGCGGATCATGGTGGTCGACGACGCTCCCCACGTCCGCCGGATGCTCGGCAGCATGCTCGAGATCGACGGCTTCCAGGTGGTGGCCGAGGCCGCCGACTCGACCGAGGCCCTGGCCCGGGCCGACGAGTGCAACCCCGACGTCGTCATCATCGACTACCGGATGCCCGTGACCGACGGCCTCGAGACGGCCCAGCGGATCCGCAGTCGCCGTCCCGACCAGGTGACGGTCCTCTACACCGCCTACATCGATGCCGAGCTCGAAGACCGGGCGGCCAAGGCCGGGATCGCCCTCGTCCTCGGCAAGGAAGAGGGCCTCGACTCCCTGGAGCGCGAGATCGGCCGGCTCTTCCCCGGGCGCTGAGCGCGCCCTCGACGGGCCGCTCCTCCCGAGGCCCTCAGCGGGCCAGGAGGAAGAGCTGGATGGTGGCGGCGAGGAAGATGGCGATGAGCAGCAGCGCCAGCACCAACGTCGTGCCCGGCCTCACCGCTGGACGCCCGTCATCGGCCTGACCGCATGGTCACCGCCACCGCCGGTCCCCGGTCGTCACCAGGCTCGATCACGACGGCGTCGCCCACGTCGAGGCCCAGCTCGGCGGCCGCCGACTGCCGGTCGAGGCAGACCGAGATCAGGCCGTAGGAGTCGACCACCAATCCGGTCCCGGATCCGATGACGCCGTAGGTCGAT
>DASXLH010000440.1:0-4474 GCA_036496335.1 Acidimicrobiales bacterium | reverse complement strand
CGCCCGCTGCTGCGCCGCCTCCTTGGCCTTGCGGTCGGCCTCGAGCTTCTCCAGGCGGACGAGCTGGTTCTGGGCGGCGACGATCCGTGACTTCAACTGGGCGGAGGCTCCGGCGGCCTCCTTCTGACGACCAGTCAGCTCCTTCTCCGACGCGGCGAGGTCCTCGGCGACCACCCGGTAGCGATCGACCGAGTCCCCCACCTCCCGGGTGACGTAGCCGGCCAACGTGGTGCGCCGCGTCTGCTCGGCCAGGTCGAGGCCCGAGTCGAGTTGGACGTCCGGTCCCCGGTTGCGGCCCTGGATGTACTTGCTGATGGCGGTCGACCGGAGGGCCGACGCCAGGGCGTCGAGCTGCGCCTGCGCCGCGCTCCGCCGGGCCTGGAGATCGCGGATCTGGCTGTCGAGGACCGATACCCGGCTCTGGGCGGCGGCGTAGTCGGTGGCGGCCTGGTTGGCGGCCTTCTGGGCGCTGGCCAGATCAGCAGCCGATGCCGCCGCCGGCGCGGCCGGCGCCACCACGAGCGTGGCCGCGACGGTGACCACAGCCGTGACGACCACCGCGGACCTGGCCGTGACGGCGGCCGCCGCGGCGGCGACGAACCCAGCGACCGCCCGCACGATCGCGGAGCGTAACCGAGAGATCACGAAGCGAGCGATGGGCTTGCGTCCTCCGCTCGCGACGCCCCCGGCGCCTGGCCGCTCGGGCCACAGGTGCGCCTCGGGCGCACCCGCTCAGCGATCGGGCGGGGGCCGCACCCCGTCCTCGTTCCGGAGGTCACCGACCAGCGCACCGAGGACGTCCTCGATGGACACCATCCCGACGGTCCGACCCTCGGCATCGATCACGAGGCCGGCGTGGATGCGGGCCCGGCGCATGGCCAGCAACGCCTGTTGCAGTGAGCGGTCGAAATCGAGCACCAACATCTGGCGGAGGAGGTCGGGGGGCATCGGCCGGTCCCGGGCACTGGCCGGCAGGGCCAGGAGGTCCTTGGCGTGCACGAAGCCGAGCACCTCGTCGAGGTCGCGACCGAACACCACGATGCGGGAGTGGCCGCTCGCCACCGCCTCGCGCTCGACCTCGGCCGGGGTGGCGTCGGCGCCGACAGCGACGATCGCCCCCCGAGGGATGGCGACGCTCGAGACCTCCCGGGCCTGGAACCCGAGGGCACCGGTCATGATCCGGTGCTCGACCTCCTCGAGCACGCCTTCGCGCCTCGACAGGGCCAGCACGTCGGCGATCTCCTCGCCGGTGCGGGCCTCCGACAGCTCGTCCTGGGGCTCCACCCCCAGCACCCGGAGCCCGCCCCGAGCCAGGGAGTTGAGGACGGCGATGACCGGGCGGAGGGCGACGATGAACGTCCGGAGCGGGCGGGCCAGCACCAGCGCCGACTGGTCGGGGCGGGCGATGGCGATGCTCTTCGGCACCATCTCACCGAAGACCAGGTGGAAGAAGGCCACGATCGTCAGGGAGAGCACGAAGGCGACGGTGTCAGCCGCTCCCGACCCGAGTCCGATGGCGTCGAGCGGCCCCCGGAGCAGGGTCGTGACGCTCGGCTCGGCCACGTAGCCGAGCAGCAGTGAGGCGACCGTTATGCCCAACTGGGCCGCCGACAAGACCAGCGACAGCTCACCCAGCGAGCTGACCGCGGCCCGGGCGCGCAGATCGCCGTCCTCCGCCAGCTGGTCGAGGCGGGAGCGGCGGGCGGCGATGAACGCGAACTCGACGGCGACGAAGACACCGTTGGCGACGATGAGGAGGAGGGCGACGGCGATGCCGGTCACGACCTCGGCTCCCTCGGCGCGGTGATCCGCAGCCTGGCGATCCGCCGGCGCTCGACATCGAGCACCTCGATCAGCCAGTGGTCGTAGCTGACGCGCTCCCCCGGCACCGGGATGTGACCCAGCTGATCGAGGACGAACCCGGCGATCGTCTCGTACTCACCGTCGGGCAGCTCGAGTCCGACGATCTCCTGCACCTCGTCGATGCGCAGCGAGCCGGACACCACGTTCGTGCCGGCCGGGAGCGGAGCGGTAACGGGCGACGCCGGGTCGTGCTCGTCCTCGATGTCGCCGACGATCTCCTCGAGGAGGTCCTCGAGGGTCACGACGCCGGCGACTCCCCCGTACTCGTCGGCCACCACCACGAACCTCAGGCCGCCGGCCCGCATCTCGCCCAGCAGCGATTCGAGGTCGCGTCCCTCCGGGATGAACGTGACCGGACCCTGGATGGTGCGCACCGCCACCCGGGAACGCTCGGCGGCTGGCACCCCGAGCGCGTCGAGGGCGTGCGCCACCCCGACCACGTCGTCGGGGTCGGCGCCGATCACAGGAAAGCGGGAGTGCCCGCTGCTCACGGCCAGGCTGACCAGGTCGGCCACCGACGCGTCCTCCGAGAGCGTCACGAGATCGACGCGCGGCACCAGCACATCGGCCGCCGTCTTGTGGCCGAACCGGAAGGTCCGGGCCAGCAACTCGAAGGACTCCGGGTCGATCGTCCCTTCCTCGCCGGAGTAACGGATCAGCATCTCGAGCTCGTCGACCGTGCGGACCGACCGCAGCTCCTCCCGCGGCTCGATGCCGAGCAGCCGGACCGTCCCGTCGGCGGCGCCGCTCAGCGTCCGGATCAGCGGGCCGAAGACGAAGCCGTACACCCGGAGCGGTCGGGCGAGGCCGAGCATCGTGCCGAGGGGCTTGGCCACCGACACGCCCTTCGGCACCAGCTCGCCGAGGACCATCGTGACGACCGTGACGAGGAGGAGGGCGAGGGCGATGGCCGTCCCCGACTGCATTGACTCTGGCAGCGGGGCGAGCAGCGGCTCCAGGGCGTGCGCCACCGTCGGCTCGGCGATGAAGCCGAGCACCAGCGAGGCCACCGTGATGCCCAGCTGGGCGCCGGCCAGGCTGATCGACAACCGCCGGAGGAGGTGCTGCGCGGTGCGAGCCCGCCCGTCTCCCCGCTCCGCCAGCGCGTCGACGCGGTCGCGGTCGACGGCGACGAGCGCGAACTCGGCAGCGACGAACACGGCGGTGGCGAGCACGAGGAGGGCAACGGCCAGCAGGCCGAGCGCGATGTCGATGTGCGTCAGCCCCCTGCCGCTGCGACAGCGATCGCCGCCCGCCCTCGTGCCATCGTGCCTCGGACGTTACTCAGACGACCTATGGGCGCCCGGCACCCGGGGCGGCCGGTGACAGCCGGCTCGCCGTCGAACGCAGCCTGCGGAGTGAGGGCATGAACATGCAAAGATCCTGGCGATGGGCCCGGATGCGCTCCGCCTCGAGGGCGTGGGCGTGGTCCGGGAGGGCCGTTCGATCCTGCGGGACGTCGACTGGACGGTGCGGCCCCGTGAGCACTGGGTCGTCCTCGGGTCGAACGGCTCCGGCAAGAGCACCCTGGTGCGCATCGCCGCCCTCGACCTGCACCCGACCATGGGCACCGTCGCCGTCCTCGGCGAGCGGCTGGGCCGAACCGACGTGCGCTCCCTGCGTCGGCGGATCGGCTACGCCTCGGCCGCCCTCGCCGACAGCCTCCGCTCCTCGATCAGTGCCTTCGACGTCGTCCTGACGGCCCGGCGCGGCGCGCTCGAGCCCTGGTGGCACACCTACGACGACGAGGACCGGGACCGGGCTGCGCAGAGCCTCGAGCGCCTGGGTGTCGCCCGCCTCGCCTCACGACCGTTCGGCACGCTCTCGAGCGGCGAACGCCAGCGGGTGCTGATCGCCCGCACGCTCGTCAACGACGTCGGGATCGTGCTGCTCGACGAGCCCAACGCCGGCCTCGACCTCGGCGGGCGGGAATGGTTGGTGGAGGGCCTGCAGGAGCTGGCGGAGGATCCGGCCACCCCTCCCATGGTGCTGGTGACCCATCACGTGGAGGAGATCCCGCCGGCCTTCGACCATGGTCTCCTGCTCCGGGACGGCGATGTCGTGGCGGCCGGCCCCACCATCGACGTGCTCACCTCTGAGCGGCTCTCCGACACGTACGGCCTGGCGCTCGAGGTGGCCGAGTCGGGCGGTCGCTTCCATGCCCGGGCGGTACGCGCCGCCCCCCGTCAGGCTGACTGACCGCTCGCCACCAGGTCGACGAGCCGGCGGCCGCTCCGGTCGATCTCGTCGTTGAGGAACCGCTGCACCAACGGCGCCAGCGCTCCCCCCGCGTATTGCAGCGTCATGGTCAGCCAACAGCCGTCGGCCGTCGAGACGAGCTTCCCGTCGAGCACCCAGGAGGAGTGGTCGCGGCCGTCCACCTCGGCCCGCTCGAAACGGACGACGCGATCGTCCTCGCACACGGTCCGGACCATCCGGAGCCGCTTGGAACGGGCCACCGGTCCGAGCCGGGCCCGCAGATCGACGCTCCACGCCGGTCCCGGGACGGCTCCGCGCTCGTCGGCGGTGGGTCGGGCGTCCGGCACGGGGTCGGCCCGCTTGACGATGTCCAGCCAGGAGGGATAGCGCCCGAGGTCGGCCAACCACGGGA
>DASXLH010000439.1:0-6130 GCA_036496335.1 Acidimicrobiales bacterium | reverse complement strand
AGCACGCCGTCAACGTCTGAGCGGTCACCGGCCGACGCGGCCCGGTGACCGGGCTCACCCGCCGGCCAGCAGGCGGTGGCGAAGCTTGTCGACCAGCGAGATCGTGGCGAACTGACGGATCCGGGTCCGGTCGCCGGTGAGCGACAGGCCGGTCGTCTCGATCTCGTCGCCCATGGCCAGGCCCAGGAAGAGCGTGCCCACCGGTTGGTCCTCCTGGGGATCCGGACCGGCGACGCCCGTCACGGCCAGGCCGACGTCGGCACCGAGCAGCCGTCGCACCCCCTGTGCCATCTCCCCCGCCGCACGGGCCGACACGACCGGGCCGGGCGTGACGCCGAGAACGTCGAACTTCACCTCGCTGGCGTAGGACACCACCCCGCCCCGGAACCAGCGGCTGGCGCCCGCCACGTCGACCAGACGGCTCGCCACCAGGCCGCCGGTGACCGATTCGGCCACCGCCAAGGTCAGGCCCCGTTCGGCCAGCATCGAACCGACCGCTGACTCCATGGTCTCGTCGTCGACGCCGAAGACGAGGTCGCCGAGCAGGACGCGCAGCTCGTGCTCCTCCCGGTCCAGGACGTCGAGCGCGCTCGCCTCGTCGGACGCCTTGGCCGTGAGGCGCACCTTGATGCCCTCCCAACCCGACGCCAGGAAGGCGTAGGTCAGCGGTCCGCCCTCGGCCGCGCCGAGCCGGTCGGCCACCGTCTCGGCCAGGCTCGACTCGGCGATGCCCCAGGTGCGCAGCACCCGGCTGACGATGGTGGAGCGCTCGCCGGCCCGATCCTGGAGATCGGGGATCACGTCCCGGACCACGATCTCCTGCATCTCGTAGGGAACGCCCGGCACCGCGTAGATCACCTTGTCGCCCACCGGGCAGCGCAGTCCGGGAGCGGTACCCACCTGGGTCAGCACGGTGGCACCGACCGGCACGTCGGCCTGGCGCAGGTTGTTGGCGGCCATGTCGCGACCGCGGGCCGCGAAGCGGTCGCGGATGACGGCGACGACCGACTCGTCGCGTTCGAGGCCGACACCCATCACCTCGGCGATCGCCTCGCGGGTGATGTCGTCCTGGGTGGGTCCGAGCCCGCCGCACACCAGCACCGCGTCGGCCCGCCCGACGGCCTGGCGGAGCGCCTCGACGATCCGACCGTGGTTGTCGCCCACCTTCACCTGCTGGAGGCAGTCGATCCCGGCCAGGGCGAGCTGCTCGCCGATCCAGGAGGAGTTGGTGTCGACGATCTGGCCGAGCAGCAGCTCGGTGCCGATCGCCACGACCTCACATCGCATGCGCGCTGCGCCTGGCTTCCATCCAGTACTGGGCACCGGTGACGAGCGTGAGGGCGGTGGCGACCCAGAGCACCGCGACCGCGATCCCGGGATGGTCCTCGAAGGCGGGGCAGATGGCCAGGCCGACGGCCAGCTCCTGCACCACGGTCTTCACCTTGGCGGAGCGACGAGCCGGCACGGACACGCCGGAGCGGCTCGCCACCGAGCGGTAGAGGCTCATGGCGATCTCGCGACCGGCGATGAGCGCGACCGGCAACCACCAGAAGGTGCCGGTGGCGACCAGGACGGCCATGGCCCCGAGCACCAGGAACTTATCGGCCAACGGGTCGAGGAACGCCCCCGAGCGTGTGACGCCGTGACGCCGGGCCAGGTACCCGTCGATGCCGTCGGACGCCGACAGCGCGATCCAGAGGGCGAGGGCCGCCCACGACGCCCCGCCCCCGGCGATGGCGACGAGCAGGACGGGCGTGAGGAGGACCCGTCCGATTGTGACGGCGTTGGCCGGCGTGGCCAGGGCTGACGGACCGAACGAGTCGGTCACGACCGTGCCGTCGCCCGGGGGCGGTCCTCGCCAGGACCGTGGACCGCCATGGCGTCGTCGGCCGCGACGGCGTCGAGGTCGGGGCCGAGCGCACCCACCACGACCACAGCGGCGAGCGAGCCCACCTCGAGCCGGTCAGGGATGGACACGATGCCGTCGATCTCCGGCGCTTCGCGGTGGGTCCGGCCGATGCCGGGGGCGTCGACCAGGACCTCGACGGTGCGCCCGATCAGCTGGTCACGGCGGGAAGCGGTGATGCGGTCCTGGCGCTCGGTCAGCTCGACCAACCGCTCGGCCACGAGGCGGGCGGGCACCTCGCCGTCGAGACCGGTGGCGTAGGTGCCGGCTTCGGCGGAGTAGGAGAAGAACCCGCACCAGTCGAGCTGGGCCTCGGCGACGAAGGCGAGCAGCGCATCGTGGTCGGCCTCGGTCTCGCCGGGGTAGCCGACGATGAAGTTCGAGCGGAAGGTGGCCTCCGGGTGCGCGGCCCGGATCGAGCGGATCCGCTCGAGGAAGCGGTCGCCGTCCCCCCACCGCCGCATGCGCCGCAGCAGGGGCCGGGACACGTGCTGGAGGGAGAGGTCGAAGTACGGCACCCCCGTGGCGGCCACGGCGTCGACGAGACGGTCGTTGAGCTCCGACGGGTAGAGATACAGCAACCGGACCCGGTCGACCCGCTCGCTCACCGCCTCCACCAGCGGGACAATGGATCGCTCCCCCACGCCCTGGTCGCGCCCGAAGGACGCCAGGTCCTGGGCCACGAGCACGATCTCGCGCACGCCGCCCTCGACGAGACCGTCGACCTCGGCCAGGAGGGAGGCGATCGTCCGGCTCCGCTGCGGGCCCCGGAAGCTCGGGATGGCACAGAAGCCGCAGGCCCGGTCGCACCCCTCCGCCACCTTCACGTAGGCCCAGGGAGCGGTGGCGGCCGGACGGGGCAGCTCGAGCAGGTCGAAGCGCGACCCGGCCGGCTTGCGCCCGAGCGACACCGGCACGCCGAAGCCGGAGACGGCGTCGACCTCGGGCAGTGCCGCCGCCAGCTCCTCGCCATACCGCTCCGCCATGCAGCCGGTGACGACCAGCCGGGCGCCGTCCCGGCGGAGCTCGGCCAGGGTGAGGATCGTCTCGACCGACTCCTGCCGGGCCGACTCGACGAACGCGCAGGTGTTGACGACGACCAGGTCGGCCAGCGACGGGTCGTCGACCGGCACCATCCCGTCAGCCAGCAGGGTGCCCGTCAACTTGTCGCTGTCGACCTGGTTCTTCGGGCAGCCCAGTGTCTCCACGAAGAACGACCCGGCCATGAGGGGTTCGAGGCTAGAGCCCCGTCAGCCGAGACGAGAGACGAACTCGACCACCGCCGCCGGGTAGGCGAGTCGCTCGGGCCTGAAAAGGTCGTGACCGACGCCTTCCAGGCTCACCACCTCGACGTCGGGGATGGCTTCCCGATAGCGGTCGACCACCTCGTCGTTGGCACCCATCGCCCCCTGCTCGGTGCCGCGCACGAACAGGACCGGCACCTTCAGGGCGGCCACGTCGTCCCAGAGCATGCGCGACCGTGAGGTCTGCTGGATGCCCTCGATGACGTGCCGCTCGACCCGCTCCGGCATGGGCTTGCCTCGCCAGGTGAGGCTCATCTGCCGGTCGACGAACTCCGGCGGCAGGCCGACCTCCTGGAGGAGGTAGTCGCCGACCGAGATCGAGGCGATGGCGTCGGGCCGGTCGAAGGCGAGCGTGAGGGCGGTGGGCGTGCCCCTCGAGAAGGTCATGAGGTGGAACCGGTCGAAGCCGCACTCGTCGATCACGGCTTCGAGGTCGGTGGCCAGCTCGGCCAGGGAGTACCCCGTCGACGGGGACTCGCTGCGGCCACGGCCGCGCGGGTCGACCACGACCAGCCGGCGGGGGGCGACGAAGTCGAGCATCGGCAGGTAGTCGTCGGCGGCGTCGACGATCCCGGGCGAGAACACGATCGGCAGGCCCTGCGGATCAGCCGGCTCGTTGTCGAGGTAGTGGATGTTCACGCCGCTCCGGGACGTGAATCGGTGAGGGCTCATACCCAAGATGGTGACCGACGGGCCGCGAACTGCACGAGTCGACCTCCGGACCCAGTTGGGATCAGGTCTCCGTGCTCGCCAAGAGGGCTTCCAGCTCGTCGACGGTCATGAGGACGTCGCGGGCCTTGGAGCCGATGGAGGGGCCGACGACACCTCGCTGCTCGAGCAGGTCCATGAGGCGGCCGGCCCGGGAGAACCCCACTCGGAGCTTGCGCTGCAGCATCGACGTCGAACCGAGCTGAGATCGCACCACCAGCTCCATCGCCTGCCACAGCAGGTCGTCGTCATCCTCGTCGCCCCCACTGGAGGAGCCTCCGCCCTGCACGAGGTCGTCGTCGTCGCCCAGGACGGCCGACTCGCTGACCTCGGCCACCGGCTGGTGCTGGCGGGCCCAGAAAGCGGCCACCTTGCGCACCTCGTCCTCGCCCACCCAGGCGCCCTGGATTCGGCGGGGCACCGACGAGGCCGGTCCGAGCAGGAGCATGTCGCCCCGGCCGATCAGGCGCTCGGCGCCCTGCTGGTCGAGGATGACCCGGCTGTCGGCCAGGCTCGACACCGCGAAGGCGAGGCGAGCGGGGATGTTGGCCTTGATGACGCCGGTGATGACGTTGACCGACGGTCGCTGGGTGGCGACCACCAGGTGGATGCCGACAGCCCGGGCCATCTGCGCGATGCGGGTGATCGACTCCTCGACGTCGCGGGCGGCCACCATCATCAGGTCGTTGAGCTCGTCGACGACGATCACGATGAACGGCAGTCGGTCGTAGATGGGCTCCCCGGGGTCGTCGATCCCCTCCAGCCGGGGCTCGGTCCGGAGGTCCCCGGCGTCGTACATGGCGTTGTAGCCGGTGATGTCCCTGACGCCGACCTCGGAGAGCAGGTCGTAGCGGCGCTCCATCTCCTTCACCGCCCAGGACAGCGCGTTGGCCGCCTTCTTCGGGTTGACCACCACCGAGGTGAGCAGGTGGGGAAGGCCGTTGTACTGGCCCAGCTCCACCCGCTTGGGGTCGACCAGGATGAGACGGAGCTGCTCCGGTGTGGTCCGCACCAGCAGCGACGTGATGAGGCTGTTGATGCAGCTCGACTTGCCGGCTCCGGTGGCGCCGGCGATCAGGATGTGGGGCATCTCGGCCAGGTTCGCCATGACCGCCCGACCGCTGATGTCCCGACCCAGGGCGACCTCGCAGGGATGGGTGGCCCGCCTGGCTTCGTCGCTGGCGAGGATGTCACCGAGGGCCACGAGCTGGCGGTCGTCGTTGGGCACCTCGACGCCGATGGCCGAGCGTCCCGGGATCGGGGCGAGCAGGCGGACGTCAGGGGAGGCCATCGCATAGGCGATGTCCTTCTGGAGGCTCGTGACCCGGTTGACCTTGACGCCGGCGCCGAGCTCGAGCTCGAAGCGGGTGACCGTGGGACCCACGGCGAAGCCGACCAGCCTGGTCTCCACGCCGTGGGCGGCGAGGGCGTGCTCAAGCACGCGTCCCCGCTCCCGCACCTTGGCCTGATCGACCTGCTGGCGCTGGCTGCGTTCGAGCAAGGACAGCGGCGGCAGCTTCCAGGGACCGGGTCGCCCGGCCGGCCCGAGGTCGATGGCGAGCTGGGTGCCGTCGGCCCCGCCGGCGGGTGGCTGATCGACGGTGGGCGTATCGCCGGCGGTCGGCGCCGCCGCGCCGTCGTCGCGCAGGTCGACCACCTCGGTGTCGTCGTCGTCAGCCGCGATGTCGTGGAGGTGCTCGGCGGTGGCCGGATCGAGCCAGAGCGGACCGCTGGCCCGGCTGGCCGTCCGCGGTGCCATCGCCGTCTCGTCGTCGGCGGCGCCCTCCGCTTCGTCGGCGGCATGGTCTGCACCGCCGGTCGACTCCAGCCAGCGCAACACGAGCCCGCCGGCCCGACCCACCGCCGCCCCGGCGTCGGCGACGTGGGCGGCCGCGGCCCGGGGCGTGGTCCGGGTGAAGAGCAGGAACGCACCCAGAGCCACCGCCACGAGCACGGCCGCCGCCCCCCAACTCCCGGCCAGGCTGGCCAACGGGGCCGATGCGACGTTGCCGAGCGCGCCTCCGGCACCGTCGCCGGCCAGCGCGGCGAGACCGGACCCGGCCACGAGGCCGAGGAAGAGCGAGAGGGTGATGCGACGCCGGTCCTCGGGCTCGCCCCGGATGAGCATCCCACCCACCCAGGCCAGCAACAGCGGCACGAGGAAGCGACCCCCGCCGAGGGCGGCGTCGGCCAGCTCCCGGGCACCTCGGCC
>DASXLH010000438.1:0-1505 GCA_036496335.1 Acidimicrobiales bacterium | reverse complement strand
CAGCATCCGTCACCTTGGTCACGTAGTACGGGTTGACGCGGTTCCCCCGGTTGTCGAACGTGAGGTAGGCCCGGGTCATCTCGAGGAGCGAGACGTCCTCGGTGCCGAAGGTCAGGCTGGGGAACGGGTCGAGGTGACTGGTGACGCCCAGGTCGTAGGCCGCCTGCACCACCTTGCCCATCCCCACCTGCGATGCCAGCTGGGCGTACACGGTGTTCACCGAGTGCTGGGTGGCGGTGAGCAGGTCGATGTTGCCGAAGCCCTCGTTGCCGAAGTTGTGGACCGTGAAGGGCGGTTCGCCCTTGAACGGGACCGTCATCACGCTCGGCCCGTTGAAGCGCTCCGTCACCGGTATCCCGGCCTCGATGGCGGCGGCGAGGACGATGGGCTTGAACGTCGAGCCCGACTGCCGTCCCGATCCGCCGCCCTCGGTGCCGACCGCCAGGTTCACCTTCGACTTCGTGAAGTCCTTGCCCCCGATCATGGCGACGATCGCGCCGTCGCTGCGCATGGACACGACGGCGGCGTCCGGGTCGTCGGGCCGGTCGAGGGTGCTGGTGACGGCGTTCTGGGCGGCCGCCTCGAGATCCGGGTCGAGGGTCGTCTCGACCCGGAGCCCGCCGCTGAAGGCGGTCTCGGTGCCGAACTGCTGCTGGACCCACGTGCGGACCTCCGAGACGAAGTACGCCGACGTCCCGCTCAGGCCGGCCATCGGGTCAGGTGGAGCGATGGCGTTCAACGCGAGGGCCTCGGTGGCGGTCGCCGTCGCCTGGGTGATGTCCCCGGAGCGGACCATGGAGTCGAGGCCGATCTTGCGGCGATCCAGCGCCACGAAGAAGTTGGTGGCCGGATCGGACCCCTGGGGGCTGCGGATCAGTCCCGCCAGGAACGCGGCGTCGGACAAATTGAGCTCGGACGAAGACTTCCCGAAGTAGAGGCGCGCCGCCTGCTCGATGCCGTGCGCGCCGCGCCCGAAGTAGATGGTGTTGAGGTAGCGCTCCAGGATCTCGTCCTTGGTGTGCTCGCGCTCGATCTTCACGGCCAGGATGGCCTCGCGGACCTTTCGGCTGACGGACCGCTCCGAGCCCACGTAGAGGTTCTTGGCCAACTGCTGCGTGATCGTCGAGCCGCCCTGGATCGACCCGCCCCGGACGTCGTTGACGAACGCCCGGGTCAGCCCCACCGGGTCGATGCCGGGATGTTCGTAGAAGTTGCGATCCTCCGTCGCCACCACCGCCTGCTTCATCACCGGCGCCACCTGGCTGAGGGGGACCTCGACCCGGTTCTGATCGCTGTACAGCTCCGTCAAGAGGTTTCCCTTGGCGTCGTAGATGAACGACGTGGCCGGTTGCTCGGGATCGTCGGGCAGGTTCACCGTGGCGTAGGCGATGGCGAAGGCCATGATCAGCATCACCACGAGGCCGGTGAAGCTGCCGACCACGAGGAGCGTCCACTGCTTCCAGTTCAACCGCCGTAGGGCAAGGAAGGCGCGGCGGGGGAGCGCG
>DASXLH010000437.1:0-2389 GCA_036496335.1 Acidimicrobiales bacterium | reverse complement strand
CATCGTGTCCCTGATCGCTGCCGTGATCATCGGGATCGTGGCGACCCTCGGTGGCCAGATCCACGATGCGTTCAACAACGTGTCGACGCAGATCACCCCCTGATCTGTCCCGCTTGACCCCCTCCGGAGTGCCCGGAGGGGGTTGAGCTCTCTCGTCTCCTGTCGATCCCGCTGCGCCCTGCGCCGGTGACCGCCAACCCCGCAGTCGTCGCACTCGAAAGGACATCCATGACTCGCAAGCCGGTTGCGCTCCTCGCCGCCGTGGTCCTCGCCCTCGTCGGCACCATCCTTCTCGTCACCTACGTCCACTCCGCCAAGGACCACGCCGTGGCCGGCGAGCAGCTGGTCCCCGTCCTCGTCCTCACCGACGACGTCAAGGCCGGCACGCCGGCCAGCGATGTCGCCAGCCACGTCAAGACCGAGCAGGTGCCCGCCAAGGTCAAGGCCGCCGGCGCCGTCACCACCGTCTCGGGCCTGACCGGCATCGCCACCGTCGACCTGGTCAAGGGTGAGCAGCTGGTCAACACCCGCTTCGCCGCCGTGGCCGCGTCTGGCCGGGCGCCCACTCCCGACGGCCTCCTCGAGGTCACCGTCCCGCTCGACCCCCAGCGCGCCCTCGGTGGCCAGCTCGTGGCCGGCAACAAGGTCGGCGTGGTCATCACCATCGACGACGACGGATCGGGCAAGGCCGTCACCCACCTCGAGCTGCAGAAGGTGCTCGTCACCTCGGTGCAGGCCGCCACGACCGACAACTCGAGCTCGAGCAGCTCCGACAGCAAGGACGCCAAGACCGCCCCCACCGGGACGATGATGGTGACCCTCGCCGTCGACGCCCCCAGCGTGGAGAAGGTCGTCTTCGCCGCCGAGCACGGGCACATCTGGCTCGCCGCCGAGCCCGACACGGCCAACACCGCCGGCACCGCCATCCAGAACCGGGACTCGGTGCTTCGATGACCTTGACCTCTGGCTCAGACATCGTCGACCTCGTCAGCGCCGAGCGCGCTCCCTGGACCGCCGAGTTCGGCGGGAAGGTGATCCGCTGCGACCAGGCCGGTGCCTCGGCCTCCTCGCTGGCCGAGGAGATCGGCGCCCGTCGGCCGGAGGTGGTCGTACTGGGCCCCGACATGGGCACGATCGACGCTCTCGCCGCGGCGGCCGAGCTCGACCGGCGCCACCCTGAGATCGCCCTGGTCCTCGTGGCCTGGCCGAGCTCGGAGGTCTGGAAGCACGCCCTAGAGGCGGGTGTCCGCAGCGTCGTCCCCCCCACCGCCTCGGACGAGGAGCTGGCCGCCACCGTGCGCCGGCTCCTCGACCGGGTGGAGCGGACCAAGGCCAACACGGTCGACGAGGCCGGCACCCCGGCCGTCCGTCAGCACCGGGTCATCACGGTGCTCTCCCCCAAGGGCGGGGTGGGCAAGACCACGGTGGCCACCAACCTGGCCGCCGGCCTGGCTGCCGCTCATCCGCATGAGGTCGCCATCGTCGACCTCGACCTGCAGTTCGGCGATGTTGCCGACTCCTTCCTGCTCCAGCCGGCGCACACCATCGCCGACCTGCCTCCGGGCTCGGTCGACTCGGCCGGCCTCAAGCTCATGCTGGCCTCGACCTCCTCGTCGCTCTACGCGCTGTGCGCGCCGGACGATCCGGCCGTGGGCGAGGACGTCTCCGAGGCAGCCGTGGTCGGAGCCGTCGAGGCGCTGCGGCGGGATCTCCCGTTCGTTGTGGTCGACACCGGCGCCGGCATCGACGCCGCCTCGTTGGCCGCCGTGGAGCACTCGACCGACCTCGTCTTCGTCGGCTCGCTCGACGTGCCGAGCGTGCGCAGCGTCCGCAAGCTGCTCGACGCCCTCGACCGGCTCGGCTTCACCGAGGCCCGCCGCCATGTGGTGCTGAACCGGGCCGACAGCAAGGTCGGTGTCAGTGCCGCCGACGTGGTGGCGACCCTCGGCATGCCGATCTCGGTGGAGATCCCCAGCTCGGTCTCGATCCCCGCCGCGCTCAACGGTGGCTCACCGGTCGTGGTGGCCGATCCTCGTTCGCCCGCCGCCCGCGCCTTCCAACAGCTCGTCGGCCTGTTCGCCGATGAGCCCGCCCCATCCACCCCGGCCACCAGTTGGTTCCGGCGATCGCTCTCGAGGAGTGCCCGATGAAGCTCAGCGAACGACTCCGGCTCCAGGCCGAAGCAGCCAGCCCGGAGGCGTCCTCCGCCCCGGTGACGGATGATGCTCCGGGCGCCACCGAGGTGGTTCCTGCCGCCACGCCCGAGGCGCCGGCCCGCCCGCTGGCCGCCCTCGTGACCGAGCGCCAGGCCAGCGATCCGCAGGAGGAGCTCAAGCTCCGACTGCGCATGGCCCTCTACGGCCGACTGGGCGCCCGCCTCTACGACGCC
>DASXLH010000436.1:0-1587 GCA_036496335.1 Acidimicrobiales bacterium | reverse complement strand
GCCGGTAGCCCGGCGCTCAGCTCCGGGAAGCCTTCACCCGCCGGACGAGGAACGCGCCGAGGAGGAACGTCCCCGCGCCCAGGATCGTCAGCTGCGCGATGTCGCCGCCCGTCAACGGGAGCGTCGCCCCGGTCGGGGCGGCCGTCGTTGGGGCGGCCGCCGTTGATGGCGCCGCAGAGGTCGCGCTCGTTGACGCCGCCGCACCCGAGGTGGCGACCGCCGGCGTGGAGGGGACCACGTCGGCGGGTGCGTTGTCCGGCCCGAGCACGTCGGGTTGGCTCTGGTCGACGATCACGCTCGACGCGCACGTCGCCGGGTAGGTACAGGTCGGATCAGCCGCGAACGCCGGCGCCGTCGGCGCCAGCAGCAGGCTCGCCGTCAGCGTCAGGAACGTCGCGGCGGTCAGGAAACCTCGGGTCACCCTTGTCATCGCGGAGGACTCCTCGTGTGCGGCACGTCTGGCATCGGTCGGCCGTCCCCTCCGCCAAGGGGATTCCTGCCACTGCTTCGACCGAGATGGTGGCAGCCGCGCCACTGCAACGGGCGGATGCCGCCCCGTGTCGGGGCGTCGTCATGCCCGCCGGAGCCGGCGGTGAAGGCAGCCTCGGCGGTCGAGTGGTCGGCTCAGGCGATGACGCCGGCCTGCCGGAGCCGATCGATCTCCTCGCGGCCGATGCCGATCTCCCCGAGGACCTCGTCGGTGTGCTGAGCGAAGTCGGGGGCGAGCGGAGGGTCGCCACCTTCTTCGTCGAAGAGGATCGGTGGCACCGGCAGACGCACCGTGCCGGTCTGGTACTCGACATCGCGGATGAACCCGTTGGCGATGGTCTGCGGATCGTCATGGAGCTCGACCGGTCGTTGAACCGGGGCCCACACGCCCTTGGTCGTGGCCAGGATCGTCTTCCACTCCGAGAGGTCCTTGGTGGCGAGGATCCCGTCAAACATGGCCACCGCCTCGTCGGCGTGGACGACCCGGTCGGCGGCGGTGGCGAAGCGGGGATCGACGGCCAGGTCGGGTCGACCCAGGTGCTCGCACCAGTCGGCCCACTCGTCGTCGAAGTCTCCGAGCATGACGGTGAGCAGGAAGCGACCGTCCTTGGTCTCGTACATCGTCTGGGTCGGATGGCGCTGCCTCGGCGTGGCCATGACGTCCTCGCCGAATTGGCTCGAGATGATGGCGGGTCCGTTCAGCCAGATGGCGGTGCCGAGGAGGGACCCGTCGACCACCGACGTCTCGCCGGTCGTGGCCCGCTTGAAGAGAGCGGCACAGACCCCACCGGCGAGGGTCATGCCGGACATCCCGTCACCATGCCCGACGGGCCCGAGAGGCCGGTCGATGCCGGCCTGGACCTGGCCCGAGTAGGCGAGGGAGCCACGGTTCCAGAAGGTGGCGGAGTCGTAGCCACCCCGCTGTGCGTCCGGACCCTTTGGTCCTTGGCCCGAGCCGCGCACGTAGATGATGTCGGGATTGACCGCCCGGATGTGCTCGAGGTCGAACCGGAGCTTCTGGCGTGTCTTCGGCAGGAAGCTGGTGAGGAACACGTCGGCTGTCTCGACCAGCTTGTAGAGGAGCTCGCGGCCTTCGTC
>DASXLH010000435.1:0-2317 GCA_036496335.1 Acidimicrobiales bacterium | reverse complement strand
CGGAGTGGCAGTTCGAGGGGGACGAGGAAGATGTCCCGCTCTTCTGGGTGAAGCCGGGCAGCGACGAGCTGACGTTCACATTGCATGGCGAGCTGGACCTGGATGGCGAGGCCACGCTCACGAAGCTCCCCATCCCACACTTCGCGCCGGGCGCGGTGATCGTGCTCGATCTCAGCGAGCTGACGTTCGTGGACTCCAGCGGCATGCGAGCCCTGGTCTTGCTCCGGCGACGGGTGAACGAGCGGATCGGACACGTCCTGTTGCGGAAGCCGCAAGCGAACGTGCTGCGGGTGCTCCGGGTGGCCGGGCTGGATCAGGTGTTCCACATCGACTGTCGTTGACACACTGGCGTCAAGCAGGGAACGGGTGGCCGTGGCCGCTGGGGGGTTGACGGTGGCCATCACCGAGCCCAGATCACCGTTGCGGCCAGCAGCCCCTCGAAGCTGGTGTTCGATCCGCTGAGCAGCACGATCTTTCCTGTGACCGCCACATCGACGGCGAGCCCGGTGAGAAGGTACGGGGCCGGCTGGCGTCATCGACGCCTCCGCCCGGCCGGGCACGACGTAGACGCGTCCGAGATCAGGTTCGCGATCCCCTGGCAATACAGCGCCGAGCTGTAAATGTTGCCGATCCCGGCCGCTTCCACGGCGTTCACGACGAAAGCGGCGTCGATGACAGCGATCGTGGCCCACGATGGCCGGGTCAGGGGTCAGCGGCCCGATCGTCTGACATGGCAGTGGCAGGGGCGCGCCATCGAGATGGCCGAGAAGGCGGCCCGGGCGCAGTCAGCAGCTGCCCCGGGCCCGGCCACCCCTACGTGAGAAGGAGCGACATGATCGATGGTAGGACCGCGCTCAAGGGCACGAGGGGCGAAGGGCGACACCGGTGACGATCACGCTTGCTGAGGTCATCGCAACCGGGCAGGACCCGCTGGACTCGATCACCACTGATCGCGTGTGGGAGATCCTCGTGCACGGCGTCTACGACCGTGAGTGGCGCTCGAGGCGGTCAGACTTCGTGACCGCCTCGATGGCCAAGCATCCCGAGTATGCGCTCGAACACGGGTGGGAACTGGAGGTGATGGCCAACCCGGACCTGGTCGGCCCTGCCATCGACCTGTTCCGCGACCCGTTCGATCGGTTGGACGTCGAGTCGATGGTTGAGGCGAGCCGGTGCGGGTATCCGCTCGAGGTCGAGGTGTTCATGGACGGCTGGAAGTGCGACGGCTGCGGCGCGACCTTCGAGCCCGGGGTGGAGCCGAGGGTTTCCGTCGGCGAACGGCCTGGAGGGACGGCCACGCCCCACAACGACGGCATCGTGCCCTGCTGGTGCGTGGGCTGTCTGGAACGCCATCGACCAGGCCCAAGAGACGCGAGCCGCTCCGGCGCCGAGACGGGCCTGGTTCAGGTGACGGCCGCGGGGTGACGCGCGCGCGTTTCGAGCTGCAGGTCGTCGGGACATAGTCGACGGCGGACCTCCGTGCGGTGTGCGGCCCCTCTGGCGTCGAGACCAGGGGGCCGTGGCGCGTCACGTACCGCCTACGGCAGCGGTCGGACGCCGCCCTCGACCTCGAGATCAACTCCAAGCGTGCGCAACGCCGCCGCGAGGGTCGGTGCATCGACGAAGTGGTGCACAAGGAAACCGGCCTGGTGAGCTCCGGCGACGTTGATCTCGCTGTCATCGATGAACAGGGTGGTGCTCGGGTCGAGGCCGAAGCGGCCGGCGAGCCGGTCGAAGATCTCGCTCGACGGCTTGAGCACCCCCTCGTCCCCCGACACGACCGCACCGGCGAATCGCTGCAGCACGGGGTAGTCGGCCAGACGAGCTGCGAACACCTCCGCGGGCATGTTGGTCAGGAGGTAGAGCGGCAGACCTTGGGCCTGGATGAGATCGACGAGCGCAACCGTGCCCTCGACCTCGCCGACGATCATCTGGTCCTGGCGCTTCCAGGCGTGGATCAGTTCCGCGTAGTTCGGATGCCGGTCGGCTAGCTCTGCGCACGCTTCGTCGAACGGGCGACCGGCGTCGAGGGTGAGGTTCCACTCGAACGTGCAGACCTCGGCCAAGAACCAATCGCGTTCGGTCTGATCGGGGATCAACTCGGCGTAGAGATGATGCGGGTCCCACTCGAGCAGGACACCGCCGATGTCGAAGACGACGGCCGTCAGCGATGGCGTCTCTTGGCTCACATCGACAGGTTGGCGCAGGGGGTCATGACCATGCGGCCCAATGGTTCGACGTCGAGCCTGTTCCACACGACGGCAGGCCTAGCCGCTGTCCAGCATCGAGCTGAGGGCTGCATCTCGGCGGGGCCGGC
>DASXLH010000434.1:0-3441 GCA_036496335.1 Acidimicrobiales bacterium | reverse complement strand
ACAGCGGGTGGGCGCCGCCTGACCGGGAGACGCTGGCGGAGCTGGCGGCCGAGGGGCTCTGCCGCGCGCCGGACGATTGCATGACCACGCCGGGCGGATGGTGCGAGCACGGTCTCGCCTCGTGGGCGCTCATCCTGGAGTCGCTGACCTGATCTCGGCGGGCGCACCGTGAGATGCGGGCCGCTCGGGCACCGGCGCAGCTCGAGATGCGCCCAGGCGCAGGCGCCGCCTCTTCGTTTCATGTCGTGGCCGGTTCCGTGACGAAGTCGATCAGCTGCTCGACGGCGCCGACCAGAGCGGGCTCGAGGTCGGCATAGGACCGGACCGAGCCGAGGATGCGACGCCACAGCTCGGCCGGGTCGTCGGCCCCGAGGGCGGCGCAGACGCCTTCCTTCCAAGGTCGACCCTTCGGCACGACCGGCCACGCCGCCAGGCCGATGCGGGCCGGCTTCACCGCCTGCCAGATGTCGACGAACGGGTGGCCGGTCACCAGCACCTCGGGGTGCGCGACGGCCGCGGCGATCCGGACCTCCTTCGAGCCGTCGACGAGGTGGTCGAGGAGGATGCCGAGCCGGCGGCCGGGTGCCGGCGCGAAGCGACGGACCTCGTCGGCGAGGTGGTCGGCGCCGTCGAGGCGCTCGACCACCACCCCCTCGGCCCGGAGATCGTCTCCCCACACCCGCTCGACCAGGGCGGCATCGTGGATCCCCTCGACCAGGATGCGCGAGGCCCTCGCCACCCGGGCCGGCGATCCCGGGACCGCCACCGAACCCGACGCGGTGCGCGACGGCGACGACGCCGGCTTCGAGCGGGGACGAACCAACGAGACCGCCCGCCGCTCGACCTCGAACGCCCCGGCCACCGGCACGAAGGAGCGTTGCTGGCCGGAGCGGCCCAGGACGAGCACCGCGCCGGCCTCCCACCCGAGCACCGTGCCCCCGAAGCGACTGCCCCGGTGCTCGACACGAAGGCCGGGAACCCCCTCCACCTCGGGGTAGGCGGCCCGCACCCGCTCCGGACCGTCGATCGGGCCGGCGAGGATGCCGCGGTCGCGCCGGTCGCCGGGCGTCCGTTGGTCACGACGGGCCGACGGGGTCATCGGGGCAGTCTCGGCCAGGGGTGCGAGCACCGGGTGGATCCGCGTGGCGGCCGCCGCTCGCTCCACCAACCCCTTGCGGTCGTCAGGCCGCCTGGGCCGGGCGTGGGGTCCATCCTGCGCCTCGGGCAGCCGCCTCGAGCACGCCCAGCGCTTCCACCCGGGCCTGGCCCCGACCGAGGAAGGTGTCGGGGACCACGAACTCGTCGAGCCCGGCCGCCAGCAGCGCACCGATGAAGTCGGTGACCTGCTGGGCGCGGCCGGCGACGCTGATCCTGGTGGTGTTGCGGGCCACGAAGGCGCGAGCCTCGTTCTCGTCGTCGGTGAGCAGCACCAACGCCTGGGCCGACGTGAGGATGGTGGAGGGATCGCGCCCGATCCGCTCGCAGTGGGCCAGGAGGACGGCACGGCGATCGCTGAAGCGGGCGGCGTCGGCCCAGGTGTTCCACTCGTCGGCCCGTCTCGCCACCAGCCCGAGCATCCGGTCGCCCCGTCCGCCGATGAGCAGCGGCACCGGGCCGATGGGCCGGGGCTCGCAGAGGCCGTCCTCGATCTGGTAGCTCTCGCCGCGGAAGGTGACCGGGGGTCGGCGCAGGAGGCCGGTGATCACCTCGCAGGCTTCGTCCAGTCGCCGCAGCCGAGCCCCGGGGCCGGGGAGCTCGATGCCGTAGCGCTCGTGCTCGTTCAGCTGCCAGCCGGCGCCGAGGCCGAGCACTGCCCGCCCACCGCTGAGCTGGTCGACGGTGGCGATCCAGTTGGCGACCACCGCGGGATGGCGGTACGTGTTGCCCAGGACGAGGGTGCCGAGTCCGATCCCGGTCGTCTCCGCCGCCAGGGCGGCGAGACTGGCCGTGACCTCCAGGGTCGGCACGTCGATGGGATCGTTGACCTCGTCGCCCATGAAGTGATCGGCCAGGTAGAGGCGGTCCCAACCGGCCGTGTCGGCGTAGCGGGCGACGTCTCGGACCTCGCTCCAGGACTGACGCAGGGTGGGCCACAGGGCGAGACGCATGACCGGGGAAGCTACCGGTGGGCCGGCTCCGCCAGACGGCGTGGACCTGACCGTCGACCAGGCGCCACACGCCTGTCACGAGCCGCCTCCGCCGTCGGTCCGTCTGCCAGGATCGTGGCGCATGGCGGGGCCGGGACGACGAAGCGACCCCCAGCTCATCGCCGCCATGGCCGCCACCGTGGTCCTGCGCGTCGTCGCCGTCGTGGGACGGCACGTGTACTTCTACGTCGACTCGATCGACTACGAGACGCTCGACTTCACGGGCCGGGCCCGGCGGCCGTGGGTGACCCCGCTGTTGTTCTGGCTCGTGCGCGACGCCCACGCCCGCGTGCTGTTCCAGGCGGTGATCGGGGCCGGCGCCTGGGTGGTGCTCGCCGCCGAGGTCGGAGCCTGCATCCAGGATCGCACCGTCCGCCGCCTCGCCGTGCTGGGGATCCTGGCCCTGTCGCTGACGACATCGATCACCAACTGGGACACGACGATGTTGTCGGAGTCGTTGGCCCTGTCCTCCACCGCGCTCCTCATCGCCGCCTTCCTCCGGTTCTCCCGGAAGCCGTCGGCTGGGGCGGTGGCCTTCGTGGCGGTGGCCAGCGTGCTGTGGGTCTTCACGCGGCAGACCTCGTTGCTGATCGACTGGTTGGTGGTCGCCAGCGCGGCCGTGGCCCTGATCGTGACCGTCGTCCGACGCCGGACGGTTCCCCGGACCGGCGCCGTCCTCGTCGGCGTGCTGTTCGTCGTGGCTGTGATGGCCACGATCTCCTACGGGCGCAACGACGAGGTCCGGCGCTTCAACCTGGCCATGGTGGTCGGGGCCCGGGTGGTCACCGACGCCGAGGCCCTCCACTGGTTCCGGGGTCACGGCATGCCGCTGCCGGACACGGTCATCCCTGGCTTCCCGGTCGCACCGGAGCCGCTGCTGGCCGATCCCGCCTTCGCCTCGTGGGTGGACCGCGACGGCCTCTCGACCTACGTGCAGTTCCTCGTCGAGCACCCGTGGGCGACCCTCACCGCCCCGCTCGAGGACCTCGTGACGCATCGAACCTCGTATGCCGATCCGCCCACCCACGACGAGACGATGCTCTCGACCGCCGACGCCTACGGCTCGTCCCGTCCGGTCATCCCCGAACCGCTCGAGACGCTCCTGTTCGATCCGGGAGGGACCGGCACGGTGCTGGCTGGCCTCGTGGCGGTGCTCGTCCTCACGGGGCTCTCGTGGCAACGGGAGGGTTGGGACCGTCGATGGCTCGTCCCGCTGCTGGCCGTCGTGCTCCAGTGGCCGGCGCTCACGATCGTGTGGCACACCTCGACCGCCGAGCTCGGGCGTCTGGCCCTC
>DASXLH010000433.1:0-5710 GCA_036496335.1 Acidimicrobiales bacterium | reverse complement strand
GGAGCCGACGGAGGCGGGTTCCGGCGAACGGCGCCGAGCGCGGGTCGCGACGTCGGGCTGGCGGCGGGCGTGTCAGCCGACGGGGGGCCGGGCGGATCGGTCCGACGAGGTGGCGGCGGGGTGGACCGGGCGATGGGAGGGTCGCCATCGGCGGTGGAGCCGGTGGGTGGGGCGGTGGAGCCGGGATGGGGGGCGGTCGAGCCGGGCGCAGGGCTGGAACGCTGCGCCCGCTCCAGGCGTTCGAGGCGCTCGACGAGGGCGGCCGGGGACGTGTCGAGCTCGGGTCGGGTGACCCGGACCAGCGCCACCTCGAAGCTCACCCGGGGATCGGGAGCCTCCCGCATGTCGAGCAGGGCCTGACCCACGGCGTCGAGAGCCCGGGTGATGGCCGGCGGCCCCAATCGGCGGCCCTGGTCGGAGACCCGGGCCAGGGCCTCGTCGGGAAGGGCGACGACGTCCGGTGCGAGGACGGCCAGCAACGCATCACGCAGGCTGGCCAGCAGCGCCTCGGCCAGGCCGCGCATGTCCCGCCCGCTGTTGGCGGCCATGGCCACGGCGGCCAGGGCCCGGCCGGTGTCCCGCTCGCAGAGGGCCTCGACGAGCTCATCGACCGGCGCGTCGTCGTCGGTGACGGCGCCGCCGGCCACCAACTGGTCGAGGGCGGAGAGGGCGTCGCGGGCTGAGCCCCGGCCCCGTCGCACCGCCTGGTCGATGGTCGCCTCGTCGACGACGAGACCGGCATCCGCCGCCACCCATCGCAGGTGGTCGGCGAGGACGGAGGGCGAGAGCAGCTTGAACTCGAAGTGCTGGGTGCGGCTGCGAATGGTGGGCAGCACCTTCTGGGGGTCGGTGGTGGCCAACACCCAGGTCACGTGGGCGGGGGGCTCCTCCAGGGGCTTGAGCAGCACGTTGGAGGCCGCCGTCGAGAGCATGTGCACCTCGTCGACGATGTAGACCTTGGCTCTCCCGCCCGTACCCAGCGACGCCCGGGCCACCAGGTCACGCATGGCGTCGACACCGTTGTTGGAAGCGGCGTCGAGCTCGATCACGTCGAGCGAGCGGCCGGCCTCGACCGCCACGCACGACTCGCACACGCCGCAGGGCTCGCCGTCCTCGGGGTGCTCGCAGTTGAGCGCCTTGGCCAGGATCCGGGCCGAGGACGTCTTCCCGGTACCCCTGGGACCGCTCAACAGGTAGGCGTGCGAGACCGTCCCGTCGCGCACCGCGTTGCGGAGGGCGGTGCTCACATGGTCCTGACCCCGCACCTCGGAGAAGCGCTGCGGCCGGTAGCGCCGGTAGAGCGACTGGAACACGTCCGCACCCTACGACGGCCGGGCGACACCGGACCCCGGGGGTCCCCGCCCTCGTCGAGGGTCCTTGGCGTGCTCGTTGCGCATCCCTACAGTCCCCGTCCCCCGGGGGGACGGCGGGGCGACGCCGGCTTCTTCGGCTCCACCGGCGACATCCACCTCAACCAGCCCATCGTCGGGATGGCCGCCACGCCCTCGGGCAACGGCTACTAGTTCGTGGCCGCCGACGGCGGCATCTTCAACTACGGCGACGCCGGCTTCTACGGCTCCACCGGCGGCACCCACCTCGCCCGACCCGTCGTGGGGATGGCGGCCGACTGACCTTCGTCGGAGGGAGTACGTACGTAGCAGCCAGGCGATCTGCGGCACACCGCTCGACCCGCTGAGAGCTGCTGCGTTCCCGCCCTGACTCGATTCACGGGGAGCTGTTGCACAGGACCCGGCTGCTACGCGTCGGCCACCCTACTCGGCGCTACCCTGAGCCGCCCCTCGGAGGGGTGCGAGAGCGGCCGAATCGGCACGCTTGGAAAGCGTGTGTGGGGCAACCCACCGTGGGTTCGAATCCCACCCCCTCCGCCAATCGGGGGACTCCGTCCCCTCTCACCCTGCTGCTCGCGGCCCATGGCCGCCGGGCTCGTCGGCACTCGCGCCGTCCCAGTCCCTCCCTCGCCCTCGAGCTTCAGACGCGCCAGCTGGGTTCGTCGGCGCCGTAGAGGGTGGCGGGACGCGGCCAGGCGAGCGGCCTGCCACCCAGCCGCCCCGGTGGCGGCACGGCCACCACACCGGCGGCGCCGCGGGTGTCGATCTCGCTCAGCCAGGTCCTGTCGTCGACCGGTGTGTCGCCAGCCTCCTGCTCGGGGGCATCCGTGGAGGTGAGCCAGCGCGCCACCCGCGCCAACGAGAGTCGTCGCACGTGGGTTCCGCCTTGCTCGCGCTGACGCCGCAGTCCGTCGAGCACCGCGGCCGCGGCGAGATAGCCGGTGCCGTGGTCGAGGAGCTGGCACGGAAGGGTCCCGGGTGTCACACCGTCGATCGACTCCCGCATGGCGATGCCACTCGCAGCCTGCACGACGCTGTCGAAGCCGCGACGGTGAGACCACGGTCCCGTGTGCCCCCACGCATCGAGATAGACGATGACGAGCCCGGGATGGCGTTCCGCCAGCACCTCCTGGCCGAGCCCGAACCGGTCGAGGGCGCCCGGGCGGTAGCCGCACACCAGCACGTCGGCGGAATGGAGCAGATCCTGCAGGGTGCCGGCGCCGCCGGTCGACCGAAGGTCGAGGAACGTGCTGCGCTTTCCGAGCAGCCCGTCCGCAGGAGCTCCGGGCTGCATGTCCAGGTGGTCCGGGGGGTCGATGCGCAAGACGTCCGCGCCGAGGGCCCCGAGCATGCGGGTGCACACCGGACCGGCGATGACGCGGGTGAGGTCCACGACCCGGACGTCCTTCGCCGGCTGCCAGACATCAGGGCTTCGGGTTGGTCGGCGGGCGACGGCGTCGCCGACGAGCTGGTGCCCGACTAGCGGTTCGCTCGCCACCGCCCCACCCTGAGGATCAGCGCTCCACTCGTCGCGCGTGCGAACCGCGGCCGTGACGCCGCCGGCCTCGAACACGCGCTCCTCGAGCTCGACGGCTCCACGCTCCGCCATCGCCGAGGCAACCGCTCCGGGATCGTCTTCGACACCAAGTGTCCTCAGCAACGCGTCCCGATGCCACGGATAGTTGGCGTGGGTCCGCACCCAGCCGTCTCCCGTGCGCCAGAACCGCGACAGGGGAGCAAACTGTGCCGACTCGGCCGGCATCCCGACCCGTCGGAACCAACGCTCGCTCGTCACCGCCGCGGCCACATGGCCCCGGTCGACCCCCGCCACCGCCTCCGGTCCGGCGAGCGGCGAGCAGGCACCCAGGACGGTGGCGACGCAAGCGACAGCGATCTCCTCGCTGGCGAACCGCGATCGCAGTTCGCCAGGCGCGCCCGTGGCCTCGACGTGCGGACGGCCTCGACCCACGGGCATGCCGTCCGTCAACGCCGACCACGCCTCGTCGAGGAGCGGCGCGAGCGACATCGACGGCAATCGGACCACATGAACGCGGTTCAGATCTCGTCCAGGGACTGTTCACAGAACCAGCCTCCGGCAACGATCGTGTCGCGTCGATCAACCCCGGATGACCGCGACCATCGGCCGACCACGGGCCCGACCGGACCACGACGAGTCGGTCCGGCTCCTGCTGCGCCAAGGCGCGATCCGGCCGGTGTTCCAGCCGGTGGTGCGCGTGACCGACGGCGAGATCGTGGGCTATGAGGCCCTCAGCCGCTCCGACGTGTGCCCGCTGCCCACCGCCGCCTGGTTCCCCCTGGCGAGAGCCGCCGACCTCACGGCCGACCTCGAGCTCGCGTGCCTCGAGGCCATCGCCGGTCACGGCGCTCCTCCGCCCTCCACCACGCTCTTCGTCAACCTGAGCACGGCCACGCTGCGCGACCCGCGGGCCGCCGGCGTCCTCGATCGGCTCCCCGACCGCCTGGTCATCGAGCTGTCGGAGCAGGAGGAGATCGACGACATGGGCCGCGTCCGGCGAGATCTCGAGGCCCTGTCAGCCCGGGGGATCCGCTTCGCGATCGACGACACCGGGGCCGGCCACGCCAACCTGCAGCGGATCGTCGATCTGCTCCCCGAGTACGTGAAGCTCGATCGGAAGCTGATCGACGGCATCGACAGCGACCGCGTCCGCCAGGCGCTGGTGGCCGCCCTCGTGGCCTTCGCCCGCGAGACCGGCATCAACATCATCGCCGAGGGCGTCGAGCGGCGGGCCGAGCTCCATTGGCTCCAAGCCGCAGGCGTGCCGCTGGCCCAGGGCTTCCTCCTCGGTCGTCCTCACCCGGCGTTCCCGGAAGGGGAGAGCCATCTCTGGGCCGTACCCGACGCGGCGGTCACCGCCGACGAGCTCGACGACCGCCTCGGCCGGGCCCGATCCCAGCGGGAGGCATGCGAGGCCGTCGTCGACCATCTGTTCCGACAGGGCGGGCTCATGCCGAGCATCTACCTCGAAGCGGCCGGGCGGCTGCGCTGCCAGGCCCAACGCGGTCTCTGGCAGGTGCTCGACGGCATGTCACCCGATGCCGGGATCACCGGCCAGGCCTTCCGCACCGGCGCCGCCGTGCTCCTGGAAGACGTCCGGGAGTCGGCCGACTACCTCGAGGCCATTCCCGGGGTGCGCAGCGAGCTGTGCCTCCCGGTGGTCATCGACGGCGAGGTCCGGGGAGCCCTCAACGTCGAGTCGCTGGCCCGGCTCAACGACGAGGAGATCGACGAGGTCGAGCGATGCACGCGGCTTCTGGGCGACCGTCTCGCCGGCCTCCCCATGGAGGGAACCCGCGTCACCCTTCGTCGCCTGGCCCGGTCGGCCACCGCCCTCGTCGCCGCCCGCGACCCCGGCCAGACGATCGCCGCGGTCCTGGCCGGTGCCGTCGAGCTGGCCGAGATGGACTCGGCCCTGGTCGTGCTGCGCGATCCCGCCACGGGCGAGCTCCGGGCGCCGGACGCCATCGGTCCATTGGCCCGTGCCCTGCGGGCCGCCGGCACGGACGAGCTCGAGGACCTGTGGCAGCGACTCGGCCCCCTGAGCTCCTGCTACTCGTCGCCCGAGACGACGGGCCGCTGCTTCGTAGGCACGGAGGCGCTGCGACGGGCCGGTGCCCGGGCCACCGTCGCTCTCCCGCTATCGGCAGGCCAGGAGCGGACCGGCATCTTGATCGTGGCGAGCGCCGCCCCCAGGGCGGTGGGTCCTGATCTGGTCGAGCCGCTCGAGCTGCTGGCCGTGCTGGCCGGCAGCTGCATCGAGGCCAGCGCCTCGGTCCTCGCCCTGCGCGACGAGGCCCGGCGCGACGCCTTGACCGGCCTCGGCAACCACTCCGGGTTCCACCAGACGATCGGCGAGTTCGGCCCGGACGACCGGCCGGCCGTCGTCATGCTCGACATCGACCGCTTCAAGACGGTGAACGACGGGCGGGGGCACCTCCACGGCGACCAGGTCCTCCGGGCCACGGCACACGCCATGCGGGACGTGCTGCGCAGCCACCGCCTCGGCCCTGTCACACGACTCTTTCGGATCGGCGGCGACGAGTTGGCGGCGGTGATCGACGAGTCGGACGCCCGCGGGGCAGCCTCCCTTGCCGGCACTCTCCGCCGGGCCACCGAGCTCGTCCTGGAGCCGGAGGGCGCCGGCATGTCGGCCGGATGGGCGGCCCGGGAGCCGGGCGAGTCACTGCTCGATCTCGTGGCGCGGGCGGACGCCGTGCTCTACGCCGACAAGCGCCGTGGGCAACTGCGATCGCACGACAACCGGTCGGTGACCGGAGACGTCTGGCGGGCCCGAATCGGGTCCCAGCCCCGCCGGCGCGTC
>DASXLH010000432.1:0-3167 GCA_036496335.1 Acidimicrobiales bacterium | reverse complement strand
CCTCGACGACTGGGGGTCGCCGGTGGCGGAGATCAGCAGCGACATGACCCACACCGCTGCGCCGGTCAAGGTGCTCCTCGGGAACCGGAGAGCGCAGGCCGTGCTGGTGTGGCTCACGGACCTGGGCGATGCGCCCGGGAGCTCGTACCGCTTCGAGCTCCGCGAGGCCACGCTTCACACCTGATCCAGCCGGTTCGGGAGCCCGGACACAGCCGGCCGGCAGACGCGTGGTGGCGGGCGTCACCGTCGCAGGCCTGCAGGGACTTCTAGAGTCTTCGCCGTGGCCCTTCCCACCAGCAGGAACGGCGGCACCGCCGACAAGGCCACGTTGAAGGACGCTGACCCCGGGCGACCGCACGACTGGGCGGCCCGTACCGCCGACACCATCGACGAGCTGCTGGGCAAGGTCCGCAGCAAGACCACGGTGCCGCTGGAGCGGCTCACCCGGATCCTCGTCTACGGGATCGTCGCCGTCACCCTCGGCGTGGTCGTGGTGGTGCTGGTGATCATCGCTCTGGTCCGGGCCCTCGACGAGCTGATCCCCGGTCCGGTGTGGTCGGCCTATCTCATCTTGGGCGGAATCTTCCTCGCGGTCGGGCTGTTCTTGTGGCGGAAGCGTCCGTCCCGCCAAGACGGGTAGGCGTCCTCCAGCCCTCCGGGGCTGTTGCTCGGTCCTCCGAGCCCCTCCTCCCTCCCTGCTCATGAACGAGAACCTGTGACCGACTCCCGACACGTCGTCATCCTCGGATCCGGCCCCGCCGGACTCACCGCTGCCATCTACACCGCCCGGGCCAACCTGGCCCCGCTCGTGCTCGAGGGGGAACCGTCCTCCAGTGGCGACCAGCCGGGTGGGCAGCTCATGCTCACGACCGAGATCGAGAACTACCCGGGCTTCGTCGAGGGGATCCAGGGCCCCGAGCTGATGAGCAACTTCCGGGCCCAGGCGGCGCGCTTCGGTGCCGATCTGATCCAGGAGAAGGCGACCCGGGTCGACATCTCCCAGCGTCCTTTCCGGATCTGGACCGGCGATCCGTCGGCCCCGGAGCCCTCCTACGTGGCCGACGCCCTGATCGTGGCGACCGGGGCCCAGTCACTCATGCTCGATCTGCCCTCCGAGCACCGCCTCCTGGGCCACGGCCTGTCGACGTGCGCCACCTGCGACGGCTTCTTCTTCAAGGGACAGGAGATCGGTGTCGTCGGCGGCGGTGACTCCGCCCTCGAGGAGGCCATCTTCCTCACCAAGTTCGCCGAAAAGGTCACCGTCGTGGTCCGCCGGGACGAGCTGCGTGCGTCGAAGATCATGCAGGAACGGGCCTTCAAGAACGAACGAATAGAGTTTCTCTGGCATCATGTGGTCATGGATCTTCGAGGTGAGGCCCGCCTCGAGGGGATCGAGGTGGAGAACGTGCAGAGCGGCGCCAAGGCCGTGCTGCTGGTCACCGGCCTCTTCGTCGCCATCGGCCACCGGCCGAACACCGACCTGTTCGTCGACCTGCTCGACATGGACGAGGCCGGTTACCTGCGCACCCAACCGGGTCGGTCGATCACCAACGTCGAGGGCGTCTTCGCCAGCGGTGATGCTCAGGATCACGTCTACCGCCAGGCCATCACCGCCGCCGGGAGCGGCTGCATGGCGGCGATCGACGCCGAGCGCTGGCTCGAATCGGTCGGCGCCCACCACGCCCCTCCAACCTGACCATCCATTCGCATCATGCGAACACGAACCAGCGCACCGCCGGTGCGCGCAACCGAGATGAGGAGTTCCCCGTGGGAGCCAACACCCGAACCCTGACCGACAGCACCTTCGACGAAGAGGTCAAGTCGGCGGACGGCGCGGTCGTCGTCGACTTCTGGGCCGAATGGTGCGGTCCCTGCAAGCTGATCGCCCCGGTCCTCGACGAGATCGCCGAGGAGCATGCCGGCAAGGTCACGATCGCCAAGCTCGACGTCGATGCCAACCCCGAGATCGCCCGTCGGTTCGACGTGATGAGCATCCCGACGCTCATCGTCTTCAAGGACGGCGAGCCCCAGAAGCGCCTCGTCGGGGCCAAGGGTAAGGGTCAGCTCCTGGAGGAGCTGGCCGACTTCCTCTGATCCCTGCCGGCGGTCCGAGAAGGATGACGCGGGCCCTTCGGGGCCCGCTTTTCGCGCTCTGACCAGGATGAACACCCGTCATCCACAGGTTTGCACACAGGGTGTGGGTTCCGTGGACCTCAGCAAGAGGTGGCGAGCGCCTCACCCTCCGATCGAGGTCAATCCATGACCCCGATCGGGGCCGGCGACGGCTCCGTCATGGCCCGATAGATCCGTTCCAGGTCGTCCAGATCGGCGAACTCGATGATCACCTTGCCCCCGGAGCGGCCTTCCTGCACCCGGACCCGGGTGGCCAGGTGCTCGGCCAGGAGCTCCTCCAGCTCGTGCATCCCGGCCGGGCGCAACGGGACGGGCTCGGCCAGGGAACCCCGTGACGGTGCGTCCGTCCCAGTCGGCGGCGTCCCTTCGATTCCCTCCTGATGGATCCGTACCGCCTCCTCCACCGCCCGTACCGACAATCCCTCACGGACCACGCGGTTGGCCAAAGTCTCCTGGAAGGAACGGTCCGGCGTCGCCAAGAGGGCCCGGGCATGCCCGGCCGATATGGCCCGCTCCCCCACGAGCCGTTGGATGGAAGGGGGCAGTTGGAACAGCCGGAGGGTGTTCGTGATGGCCACGCGGCTCTTGCCGACCCGTGACGCCAGCCGGTCGTGGGTGAGCTCGAAGTCCTCGATCAGCTGCTGGTAGGCGGCCGCCTCCTCCAGCGGGTTGAGGTCCTGACGATGGAGGTTCTCCACCACCGCCTGCTCCAGGGAGGCCAGGTCGTCGGCGACTCGGACCAGGACCGGGACGGTCGGCAGACCGGCCCGCTTGGCGGCCCGCCACCGGCGCTCGCCGGCGATGAGCTCGTAGGCACCGTCATCGACCTCCCGCACCAGGAGCGGCTGCAGGACCCCGATCTCCCGCACCGACGACGCCAGCGCACCGAGGCTCTCCTCGTCGAAGTGCTTGCGGGGTTGGTTCGGGTTGGGACGAACCAACCCGACGGGAACGTCACGCAACTCCGAGGTGCTGGTCGCGCCGGGGGCATCCGCGGGGATGAGCGCCCCCAGCCCCTTACCGAGTCCGCTGCG
>DASXLH010000431.1:0-10539 GCA_036496335.1 Acidimicrobiales bacterium | reverse complement strand
CGAGCGCGGGCAGCTCCCTCGCCATCGAGGAGGTGGTGGCCGACGCCACCGGCTCGGCCCGCGGGTCGGTGCTGGTCGCCATGCACCACCACCTCCAGCCGCTGCCGGTGGCCCACCACTGGCCCCCGGGGGTTCCGAGTCGCGAGGCCGCGCAGTTCGCCGACCGGCTCGACCGGGCTGGCCGCCCCACCATCGTCACCTCCGGCCACACCCACCGTCACCGGGCTCGGCGCTATGGCCGGCTGTGGGCCACCGAGGTCGGTTCGGTGAAGGACTACCCAGGCGTCTGGGCCGCCTACGAGGCGCATCCCGGCGGGTTGCGCCAGACGGTGCACCGCGTCGGCGCACCGGACGTGCTGCGATGGACCGACCGGACCGCCAAGGTGGCGCTCGGCGCCTGGGGCCGGTGGTCGCCGGGCCAGATCGACGATCGTTGTCTGGAGGTCACGCTGTGAAGCTGGTCAGCACGCCACGAGGGGTGGCGCGGGTCGAGGGCGACGAGCTGGCCGTCCTCGAGACGCCGTGGCCGGATCTGGGAGCGGTGCTGGCCGCCACGGGCGGCCTCGACGTCCTCGCCGGGGCGCCCGTGGTGGACCGCCTGCCATTGGCCGGCGCCCGGCTGGGGCCGCCGGTGCCGCGGCCCGGCAAGGTCTGGGCGATCGGGCTCAACTACCGCACCCACATCGCCGAGATGGGCCGGGTCGTGCCGCCCGATCCGGTGGTGTTCATCAAGGTCTCGTCCGCCGTGGTCGGGCCGTCGGACCTGGTTCGACGCCCCGCCATCGCGCCCGGCAAGGTCGACTTCGAAGGAGAGGTCGCCGTGGTGATCGGCCGGGTGGCCTCGTCCGTCTCCGAGGCCGACGCCTGGTCCCACGTGGCGGCGGTCACCGCCTGCGACGACGTCACCGCCCGGGACGTGCAGGAATCCTCGGGCAACTTCGGCCTGGCCAAGTCCTTCGACACCTTCTGCCCGCTGGGCGCCAGCCTGGCGACCCTGGACGAGTACGACGACCCCGACGACATCGGGCTCCAGACCCTCGTCGACGGCGCCGTCCGACAGGACGCCCGCACGTCCGACCTCCTCTTCCCCGTGCCCTTCCTCGTGAGCTGGCTGTCGCGGCACACGACCCTCTGGCCCGGTGACGTGATCTCCACCGGCACCCCGGCCGGCGTCGGACATCCCGAGGGCCGCTATCTGCAGCCGGGCTCGACGGTCGAGGTACGGGTGGAGGGGGTGCTCTCGCTCGTCAACAGGGTGGCCCCCGACGAGGCGCCCTAACGGTCCCCCGACCGCGACCCGCAGGATCAGTCGGCGTTCTCGATCCGCTCGGGGGTGAGGGCTTCCATCGCCTCCACCACCGGGCCGAGCCCGGGTCGGGCCGAGACAACCCGGACGAGCGCCTCGTCCAGCCCGTCGGCCAGTCGGCCGAAGGCCGACGGCGCACCGCCCGCCGACCCCCAGTAGCCGACCGCCGACAGCAGCTCGTCGGGAGCGGCATCGACCAGCTCGGGGAGGCCGGCGCCACCCTCGCGGCGCGACTCCAGCTCGGTGAGGACGTCCTCGAAGCCCATCCGACCGAAGTGGCCGCGGTAGCCCAGCGTGTTCGGCACCCCACGGCGGCCCATGGCGTAGCTCAGCACCTGGGTGCCGAGGGCCCGACGGGCGGCGGCCAGGTCGTCGTCGATGCAGACCCGGATGTACATGATGAGCGGCACGGCGGACGGATCCCGCCCGGCCCTGGCCGCCCCCTCCCCCACCAGCTCCCGACTCCGGGCGATCTGACCGGGCGTCGCCCAGTTGAGCAGCGCCCCGTCCGACGCCTCACCGGCCAGGCGCAGCATCTGCGGACCGAGAGCGGCCAGCTGCACCGGCACCCCCTCCTCCACGACGCCGCCCAGGCGGGCGCGGCGCAGGTGCACGGCCATCCCGTCGAGACTGACCTCCTCACCGGCGAGGAGCCCCCGCAAGGCGACGAGGTGCTCTCGCATGATCGCCACCGGCTTGTCCGGCAGGCCGCGGGCCGCCCAGGCCTCGGCCCCGTAGCCGCCTGTGCCGATGCCGAGGGAGAACGTCCCGCCGGCGATCTGTCCGACCGTCGCCGCCTGGGCGGCGAGGGTCGGCACCGTCCAGGTGGGGGCCGCCACCACGGAGATGCCGGTTCGCAGGCCGCGGCCGGCGGCCACCGACCAGTGGGCGCACACGTGGAAGGCGTCCGGCAGCCCCCCGGCGGGCGTCCACGCGCTGGCGAAGCCCAGGTCGGCGGCGATCGCACCGGCCTCTCGCAGTTCGGGGAACGGCAGGCCGAGCCGACCGTCCAGCCCGACGCCGACCGTGCCCGCGAAGCCCACGCTCGCCTCCCCGTCGTTCCCCCATCTGGCGTTCCCCGACCCTCGGACCCGTCAAGCGGGACCGAGGGGACCCTGGAACGTCGGACGCCGACATGGCGCCGTCCCACACAGTAGTTAGCCGAGCGAACGACGTAGCCCGTAGCGTTCTCGGACATGCCGACACCGTCGCCCGCGCCCGATCGGCCTTGCGCCGACGACGAGACCGTCGGCCGCCTCAGCGTGGCCATCGGGCGGCTCAACCGTCGCCTCCGCCAGGAGGGCATCGCCGCCGACGAGATGACCCTTTCGCAGCTCTCGGCGATGGCCTCCGTCGACCGCCTGGGCTCGCTGACGCTGGGCGAGCTAGCGGCCGAGGAACGGGTCAAGCCCCCGACCATGACCCGCATCGTCGATCGCCTCGAGGTGGACGGCTACGTGCGGAGGGTCCCGGACCCGTCGGATCGGCGCTGCGTGCGCGTCGAGCTCTCCGATGCGGGACGGTCCCTGTTGGCCGGCACCCGGAGCCGGCGCGACGCCTTCCTGGTCGAGCGGGTGGAGCGACTCGACCCCGAGGGCGAGGCCCGGATCCCCGAGCTGGTCGCGCTGCTCGAGCGGCTGCTCGAAGACGACGGGTCCTAAGTCAGACCTGACCCAGCGTCTCCCCCACCTCGACGACCTTGCGCCAGTGGGGCCCGGAGGTGTCCGGGTCGGCCCGTAGCAAGCGGGACACCCTCTGACGGGAGACCCCGAACTCCTTGGCGATCTGGTCGACCGTCAGGCCCTCGTCACGCAGCGCCCGGGCCCCGATGCGGCGCAAGCGGGTCCCGGCGGCGGCGATCTCCTCCAGGTCCATGGTGGCGATCTGCATCAGCAACGGCCGTGGCGCCGAGCCGATGATCTCGCCGTACGAGAAGCCCTGCGACCGGAGCGACGCCACCCGGGTGGCCTGCGCCTCGGCCTGCGGGAGTCGTGCGGCGATCTGGTGGACGACCCGGATCATCTCCCAGACCGCCTCGAGCACCTCGTCGACGCCCTCGGGCCCGTCTTCGCAACCCTCGTCACCACCGCCCACCGGAGCCGCCACGGTCTCCCCTTCAGCTCGTTGTCAGTCTCTGTCTACACGTCGATGCGTTGCGGTGCTGCTGGCGGTGGTCCCCGGACCAGCCCGGGATGGCAGACGACGCAGATCATCAGTGTCAGCGTGCTTGCGCCAGAAAACGCACTGTACGTAAGGATGGGGCCACGTAACGAACTTGTCGTCGTTGGGAGACCGGGATTTCGTCGACAGCCGTTCACCCCGGTCCCGCGCATGCCGATGGAAGGAGGTGCGACGGTACCTGGCTCCCGTCGGCTGGATCGCCGCGACCGCGCTCGCCATGGGCTCTTACCTGGTCCTGCAACAGCCGTGGCTCGACGCGGTCCTGCCGGTCTTCGGGCTGGTCTGCGCCGCCGGTGTCCTGTGGCGCGCCGCCCGGCTCCGCCTCGAGCTCACCCTCTGGCTGGCAGGCGGGGCGTTGCTGGCCTCCGCCCTCGGTGAGGTCCTCTGGTTCCTCTACGAGCACCTCTGGCACACGAACCCCTTCCCGTCGCTCGCCGACGTCTTCTACCTAGCCGCCTATCCATTGCTGGCGGCCTCGTTCGCGGCGCTGGTCCGGCGGGAGACCAGGGGGGCGGACCGGGCCAGCCTGATCGACGCCTCCATCGTCGTCGCCGGCGCCGCGGCCCTCTCCCTCGTGCTCGTCGTCGAGCCCTACGTCCACCGGGGCGGGTCGGGGCTGGACATCGGGGTCGGGCTCGCCTATCCGCTCGGTGACCTGCTGATCCTCGGGCTCCTCACCAGGCTCCTCCTCGCGCCGGCCTCGCGACCCTGGCCGGTGCGCCTGCTGGTGCTCGGCACCATCGGGATGCTCGCCTCCGACATCGCCTTCCTCGTGCTCGACCTCCAGGGGACGTTCACGGCCGGGACCTTCGTCGACTTCGGCTGGCTGTGCTGGTTCGGCCTGACCGCCACGGCCGCGTCGATGGAGCTGTCCGCACCCGGCGAGGGATCCCGGCTGGCGACGAGCGGCATCCCCCGGGCCCGCCTGGCGCTGCTGGCGGCGGCGTCCCTCATGGCGCCCGCGGTGCTGGTGGTGGAAGGTCTGCGCGGCAAGAACGTGAACGGCATCGGCATCGGCGCGGTCACGACGTTGGCCTTCCTCCTGGTGCTGGCCCGCATGGCGGGCCTGGTACGTGAGGTCCAGAGCCACGCCACGACGCTGACCCGGCTCAGCGAGCTCGACCCGCTGACCGGCCTGGCCAACCGTCGGGTGTGGGACCGGGAGGTCCCGAGGGCCGTCGAGGCCGCCCACCGGTCGGGGCGACTCGTGACCGTGGCCATGATCGACCTCGACCTGTTCAAGCGTCTCAACGACACGCGCGGCCACGCCGCCGGCGACCGGGTGCTCCAGGGCGCCGGGGCGGCCTGGTCGAACCAGTTGCGGGGTGGTGACCTGCTGGCCCGCATCGGCGGCGAGGAGTTCGGGGTCCTGTTGCCGGGGGCGGACGAGTCCACGGCGATGGAGATCGTCGAGCGCCTGCGAGCCGTCTGCCCGCGGCCGATGACGTGCTCGGCCGGGGTCGCCGTGCTGCTGCCGCAGGAGCCCACCACCGATCTGCTCGAGCGCGCCGACCGAGCGCTCTACGAAGCGAAGGAGCGGGGCCGGGATCTCGCCGTCCTCAGCGCCCGACCGACCGAGGACCTCGAACCGGCCGACCTCGGGACCTGGGGCGGTCCCGACCGACGACCCCGGAGCTGAGAACCGGCACCGCCACCCGGGGCCTCGACCCGACTGGCCCCCGAAGGAGGCCGGGTCACGAGGCGCTCAGCGCCGGGGCAGACGGGACGGCGCGATGCGGTCGATCTCGGCGAGCTCCTCCGGGGTGGGTACCCAGGTCCCGGCCTCGGCGTTGGCCACGACCTGCTCCGGCCGGGTGGCCCCGGCGATGACCGACGCCACGGTCGGTTGGGCGGCGAGGCCGCCCATGGCGACCTGCAGGAGGCTCAGCCCCCGCTCGGTGGCGAAGTCGGTGAGCGCCTCGACCACGTCGAAGTTGGCGTCGGACAGCTGCCGCCCGCCGAAGCCCGGGTTAGCCAGCCGGGTGCCCTCCGGCGGCGCCTCCCCACGGCGGTACTTGCCCGTGAGCATCCCGCTCGCCAGGGGGAAGAAGGGGAGCATCCCCTGGCCGAAGCGCGCACAGGCGGGGATGACCTCGCGCTCGACGTTGCGGGACAACAGGCTGTACTCGTTCTGGGCGGAGACGAACCGGTTGAGGTGCTCCGCCCTGGCTGTCCAGTCGGCGTCGGCGATCTGCCAGCCGGTGAAGTTGGACGACCCCAGGTACCTGACCTTGCCGGCCCGCACCGCGTCGTCGAGGGCCGCCAACGTCTCCTCGATGGGAGTCGCCGGATCTGGCCGATGTTGCTGGTACAGATCGATGTAGTCGGTTCCGAGGCGGCGCAGGCTGTCGTCCAGTGCCTTGGTGATCCAGACCCGCGACCCGCCGGAACGGTTCGGGCCCTTGCCCATCGGCGACGCGAACTTGGTCGCGATCACGGCCTCGTCGCGCCTTCCCTTGAGCGCCTCGCCGAGGAGCTCCTCACTGGCGCCGTTCCCGCCGTAGACGTCGGCGGTGTCGAACAGGTTGATGCCGGCGTCGAGGGCGGCGTGCACGACCTTGGTCGCCGCCGCCTGATCCATCCGGCCGCCGAAGTTGTTGCACCCGATCCCGACGACCGAGACCTCCAGGCCCGAGGACCCCAACCGTCTGAACGCCATGTCTGCCATCGTGCTCCAAGTCTCCGGGGGGTCTGGCGTCGATCTCGTCGTCGCGCCGCGCCCCAACCAAACACACCGGTGCCAGCCCGGGCAAGCAGGCCCAACCGGGCCGTCAGCGACCGTCCGGAGAGGCGCTAGACAGGCACTCCATGGAAGCCCGACGTGCACCCGGCCCCGGTCGGCTGGCCGACATCCCGAGCTGGACGCTCGAGGTCGTCGCCGTCGTCGACATCTCCCCTTCGATGCGTCTCGCCCGCTTCGCCGGTCCCGGGCTCGACGGCCTCACCTACCTGGCCGGCCAGGACCTCATGATCACCTTCCCGGGGGAGGGTGCGACGAGGCGTCGCTACACCATCCGTCGGGCCGACCGGGCGGCTGGGACGGTGGACGTCTGCTTCGCCCTGCACGGCACCGGTCCCGCCACCCGATGGATCGAGGCGGCCGGCCCCGGCGACCGCCTGGAGGCACTGGGGCCGCGCGGCAACGTCACCCTGGTCGACGGCGTCGACTGGCATCTGTTCGTGGGCGACGACTCGGCCGTGCCCGCCGTGCTGGCCATGGTCGAGGCGCTGCCCCCCGGCTCCCGGGCCACCGCCTTCCTGGAGGTCGACGGGCCTGCCGACGAGCAGGACCATGTCGATCCCCCGGGTGCGTCCGTCGAGGTCGCGTGGCTGCACCGGGACGGCGAGCTCCCCGGTCGGACGCGCCTGCTGCACGATGCCCTGGCCGCCTTCGAGCTGCCCACGGGCCCCGGCCACGTGTACCTGGCCGGGGAGGTGGGTGCCGTCTTCGGCATGCGCGACGAGCTCCTGGCCCGAGGCCTCAGCAATGACGAGGTCGACCCCAAGGGCTACTGGAGCATCGGCAAGGGCAACCTCGGCCACGGCGAGCCGGCCCGGCCGGCGTAGCCCTCGCCCGCGGCTCAGGGGTCAGCGGGGCAGCTCACTGGCGGCGAAGAAGCGGACGTCGGCCCGCGCGACCGGCACGCCGGGGTCAGGGGTGGGAGAGGAGGCCAGCACCTGGCGATGAGCCTCCAGGGCCTCCTCCGACGCCCAGCGCTCGAAGAGCTGGATCAGCCCCGGCTCTATCGGATCCGGCGCGAAGACGTAGGTGATGCAACCCGGCTCCGCCCTCGAGCGGGCCATGAGCGCCGTCCGCGACGCCAGCCAGGTCTCACGGTCGGCCGGGTCGACCTCGAACACACCGGCGACGATCTGCTCCATCACCCCAGCATGCTCGACCAGCACCCCACCCCGCCCCGCCCCGCCGGCGCGGGCCCCTACCCTTCGGGCCATGTCCGACGCGGTACAGGAGCACTACACCCGGGGAGATCTGCTCGAGACCGTGCTCCGGGCGCTGACCGAGGCCGGCCTCGACGTCGAGAAGCTCGATCCCTCGTCCCTGGCGCCGGCGGAGGAGTTCCACATGCTCGGACGGGCCGCCACCGTCGCCCTGGCGGAGCGGGCGATGATCACCGAGCTCGACCGGGTGCTCGACGTCGGGGCCGGCATCGGTGGCCCGGCCCGCTACCTGGCGTCCAACATCGGCTGCGAGGTGGTCGGCCTCGACCTGACGCAGGAGCTGTGCGACGTGGCGGTGGATCTGACCCGTCGGGTCCACCTGGACGACCTCGTCTCCGTCCGTCAAGGCGATGCGCTCGACCTCCCGTTCGAGGACGACGAGTTCGACGTCATCTGGACCCAGCACGTCTCCATGAACATCGAGGACAAGCCGCGCTTCTTCGCGGAGATGCGCCGGGTGGTGATCACCGGCGGTCGCCTCGCCTTCTTCGACCTCCTGGCCGGGCCCAACCAGCCGATCCACTTCCCGGTGCCGTGGGCCGACGATCAGTCGGTCAGCTTCCTGGCCACGCCCGAGGAGACCCGCCAGCTCCTCCAGGACGCCGGGTTCGAGGTCCGCAGCTGGGAAGACCTGACCCACGAGGGGGTGGGGTTCCTGCGCCAGCTCACCGGTCCGCCGAGCGTGCTGGGCCCGCACCTCCTCGTGCCGGACATGCCGACGCGGGCTGCGAACCTCCGGCGCAACATCGACGAGAGTCGGTTGCTCCTGGTGCGCGGCGTCGCCGACGCCGTCTGACGGGCACACTCTCCGGCGTGTTCGTACCGCTCCTCCGTGCCAGCGGGCCCTCCGAGGGTCCCGCGCTGGTGATCGCCGTCCGAGGGTCCCAGGTGGCCTTTGCCGACATCCAGGACCACCAGGAGGGCCTGTTCCTCGGTGAGCTGGCCGGCCGGCATTGCTGGGCGCTCGACGCGGACGGCGCCGACGACGATCCCCTCTTCCAGATCGACTTCGGGCCGATACCGGCCTTCGTCGACCTCATGGGCATGTGGGGCAGCGTCGACGAGGAGCACTGGGTGCTGGCCGGGCGGGCCGTCCAGCTGGTCGAGTGGGCCCGCACCCACCGCTTCTGCGGCCGGTGCGGCACGCCCACGGTCGAGGCCCCCGGGGAACGGGCCCGACGGTGCCCCTCCTGCGGCCTCCAGGCCTTCCCCCGTCTGGCTCCGGCCGTCATCACGTTGGTCGAGCGCGACGACGGACGGGTCCTTCTCGGTCGCAATGCCCGTTGGCCCACGAGCATGTTCTCCTGCCTCGCTGGCTTCGTGGAGCCGGGCGAGACCCTCGAGGAGGCCGTCAAGCGGGAGGTGCTCGAGGTGGTGGGCGTCGTGGTGGACGGCCTCGTCTACCGGCGCAGCCAGCCCTGGCCGTTCCCGCACTCGCTCATGGTGGGCTTCAACGCCCGATGGGAGAGCGGCGAGATCCACTGCGACGAGGACGAGATTGCCGACGCCCGCTGGTTCTCACCGGACGAGCTCCCGTCCGTCCCCGGCTCGATGAGCATCGCCCGCTGGCTCATCGACGACTGGGTGGCGCGGTCCCGGGTCTGAGCTCCCGACCGAGGCGGACGCCGAGCCGGGCGCCGGGCGAGCGATACTGACGCCGTGGCCGAACGAAACGTCCTGGGCGGCGACCTGGAGCCGTGCGGCACCGACCCGATGACCGGTTTCCACCGGGACGGGTGCTGCAACTCCGGTCCGGAGGACGTGGGCTTCCACACCATCTGCGCGGTGGTGACATCCGAGTTCCTCGAGCATCAGGGCAGCATCGGCAACGACCTGTCGACCCCGATGCCCCAGTACCGCTTCCCCGGCCTCGTGCCCGGCGACCGGTGGTGCGTGACCGCCCTCAACTGGCTGCGGGCGTACCACGACGGGGCCCCTGCACCCGTGGTGCTGGCCAGCACCCATGAGCGGACGCTGGAGATCGTGCACCTCGAGATGCTGCGGGAGCACGCCGTCGACGTGCCGGCCGATCCGAGCTCGCTCGAGAGCTGAGGCCGGCGAGGGTCCTCGGGGACTACTCCGTCCAGTCGATGCGCAGGCCGAGCGTGGTGGCCGGGTCGGTCGAGGCCAGCGCTCCCTCCCGGTAGACCGTCGGCAGGCCTTCGGCCGCCAGCTTGGCCAGGGCCTCGTCGAGGTCGGGGACCCGGATCGTGAAGGAATGGACGCGAGGCCCCTTCTCGAGGAAGGCGGCGTAGCGGCTCTCGGGCGAGAGGGGCGTCACCAGCCGGGCGGTGATGTCGCCGACCTTGAGGTCGATCGTCCGCTCGAGGTGCTCCGGACCCTTTGCGTTCGTCTCGACCACCGTCGTCTCGGCCAGGCCCGACAGCCACTCGGCGGTGGCGTCGGCATCGGCCACGACGCCCGTGATCCAGCCGATCTCCTTCACGTCGACGATGCCATGGCCCACCTCGGTGGCGCGCGGATCGCGGGGCATCTTGCCGTCGCACCACTCCATCAGCAGCCCGTAGGTCTGGCTGGGGTGCATGAAGAAGAACCGCCCCTGGATGTTGACGGAGATCACGTCGATGCCCCGGTCCCGGACGAGGTGCTCGACGGCCCAGTTGTCGTCGACCTCCCAGGCCCACGACTGCACGCCCGGACCCTGGCGCTCGAGGAAGCGGGAGACGAGCCCGCCGCCCAGCAGGATCACGGGGTAGCCGCCCACCCACTGGAGCTTCGTCATGGTGCCCGGCAGGCCCTCGGAGACGGCGGCGTCGGCGCCACCCATCGGGAGCGCCCCGAACATCTTCACGAGCCACGCCGCCGTCTCCGGCACGTCGTTGACGGCGAGGGCGAGGCGATGGAAGTTCCGAGGCTGAACCAGCGTCATGGGCGGCAAGGTACTCCCGGCCCTCGGACGCCGCCGGCCTGTCCAGCGCCGGCGCCGTCGTGGGTCAGCGCGGATCCGGGGACAGACGGTGAGCGGCACGACGGCGCCGCAGACCCAACCACCCGGCTCCGAGGCCGGCCACCGCCAGCGAACCGACCACCGCCGCCGGGAAGCGAGCACCGCCGTGGTCCGGGGCCTCCAC
>DASXLH010000430.1:0-2957 GCA_036496335.1 Acidimicrobiales bacterium | reverse complement strand
GACGGCCGGGCGATGAGCGCCTTGCCGTCCTTGATCACGATGGGCCGCTGCATGAGGACGGGATGCTCGAGCAGCAGGTCGATGACCTGCTCGCGGGTCTGGTAGTCGCTCTCGGCCAGGCCGAGCTCGGCGAACTTCTTGTCCTTGCGGACCAGGTCGGCGGGCGGGTCGAGGAGGATGTCGAGGATGCGCTCGAAGTCAGCGCGTGACAGCGGCGCGTCGAGGTAGCGGATCACCTCGGTGTCGATCGACTTCTCGTCGAGGATCTCCAGCGCCCCCCGGGACTTGCTGCAGCCGGGGTTGTGGTACACGGTGACGTCGCTCACGGGTCCGAGCGTAGACCCCGACGGGATCCCCTCTACTGGGCCTGCTGTTGCTGGGCCTGGATGTCGGCGAGGGTGGAGCGCCGCATCTCGACCGCCACCTGGGGGCGGCCGCCGGGCTTGCCGGCGTAGGTGCCACGCAACGGCGGGACGTCGTCGTAGTCACGGCCGTGGCCGATCTTGACGTGCCGCAGGCCCACCTCCTGCTGGTTGGTGGGGTCGAGCGCCAGCCATCCGTGGCCGGGGATGGCGGCCTCGAACCACGCGTGGGTCTGGACGGAGACGGCGTCACCGCCCGTCCCGTCGAGGGCGGGCTCGGTGCCGGCCGCGTCGTTCGAGGTGAACAGGTAGCCCGACACGTAGCGGGCCGGGATGCCGGCGGCCCGACAGATGGCGATGGCCAGGTGGGCGTAGTCCTGGCACACCCCCTCGCCGCGGTCGAGCACCTCGTCGATGCCGACCCCGACGTAGGTACTGCCGGGCGTGTACCGCACCAGGGAGTGCACCCGGCGGTGGATGCCGAGCACGACGCTCACCAGGTCGGGCCCGAACAGCTCGACCTGCGAGGCGGCCTCGGCCGTGACGCGACCGTTCCAGTCGACGTGGCGGGTGCGTTCGAGGTACTCGAGGTGCTCGGAGGCAAAGGGCTCGTCCCGGAGCCGGTCGAGCTGCGGCGAGGCGAGGAGCAAGGGGGAGGAGCGGGTCTCCACGGTCGCCTCGGCGATCACCTCGAGCAGCACGTGCGGCTCCCGGATGCCGAACGTGTCCACCCGGGTGCCCCAGTAGTCGTCGAAGGACGCGACCTTGGCCGAGGGCGAGGTCGCCACCCGATAGGTGAGCAGCGACTGGTGGTCGTCGGTGACGGGACAGGCCCGGAGCTCGTTCTGGCTCTCCCGGACGAGCTCGCCGTACTCGAAGCAGCAGCGGTAGCGGATGTCGAGGCGCATCGTGGATCGAGGCTTCCCCTCAGACCGCGGTACGAACCGACTGGAGGGCGGCGAACTCGTCGGCGTTGCGGAAGAACTGGATGCCCACCAGTTCGGACACCCGCCGGACACCCTCCGACACCTCATCCAGGAAATCGTCGAGACGGCCGGCCATGAGCTCGGACACCTCGACGAACTCCAGATCGGCCCGGAGCCGGCCGAGGGCGCGCTCCGGTCGGGTGAGCCGCCCGGGGACACCGAGCTCGGCCAGGAGCGCCTCGGCGTAGCGCAGGCAGAAGATGACCGACCGGGGGAAGGTGGGCGACAGCAGGAGGAACTCCACCACGTGGATCGGCGTCATCGACGCGGAGTGGGCCTTGCGGAAGGCCTCGAGCGCCGAGGCCGACTTGAGGAGCTGGAGGGCGTGGTGGAAGTTGAGCTCGTCCGGCCCCCGGCTGTAGCGGGCCAGGCGGACGTTGAGGAGCCGACAGGTCATCTCGGCCCGCTCCAACATCCAGCCGAGCATCAGGAAGCGCCAACCGTCGTCGTGGGCCATCGTCTCGTCGGCGGTGCCGGCGACGGCCTGGCAGCGCCGCTTGACCAGGCCGTACAGCTCGGACGGCTGCTCGGCCAGGTCGTCGCGCAGGTCGCGGGCCATCAGCTCGAGCCGGAAGGTGTTGAGCGACTCCCAGAGCTCGGTCGAGATGAGCTCGCGGACGGTGCGGGCGTTCTCCCGGGCCCGCTCGACGCTGGGAACGATGGCGCCGGAGTTGTCCAGGTCGAGGACCAGGAACTCGCTCACGGTCGCAGCCGACACGACGTCGTGCTGCTTCTGGAAGGCGATGCGGAGGTGCAGGACGTCGAGCAGGTCGAGCCAGGCCCGGCGCGACTCGGCGGCCGGGGACTCGAGCAGCCCGTGGTAGGTGACATCGAGCATGCGGGCGGTGTCGCTGGCCCGCTCGACGTAGCGGCCCGTCCAGAAGAGGCTCTCGGCGTGGCGGGACAGCATCAGTCGTCGCCATCCTCGTCGAGGATCTCAATGACGGCGTCGACGTCGTCCGAGCCGCCGTCGCCCTTGTCGTCGGCCGCCCGGAGCACCCAGGTGTCCTTCGAGCCGCCCCCCTGGCTGGAGTTGACCACCAGCGAGCCCCGCCGCAGGGCCACCCGGGTCAGGCCGCCCGGGATGACCTCGATCTGCTCGCCGGTGATGACGAAGGGCCGGAAGTCGATGTGGCGACCCTCGAGGTGGTCCTCGACCAACGTGGGGTGGCGGGAGAGGGAGACGATCTCCTGGGCGATGTAGTTGCGGGGGTTCTCCTCCACCGCCGCGCAGATCTCGGCCAGCTGCTGGTCGGTGGCGGCCGGACCGATGCTCATGCCGTAGCCACCCGACTCCGCCACCGGCTTGATCACGAGCTGGTCGACCCGGTCGAGCACGGCCTTGCGCTGATCGGCGTCCCACAGCAGGTAGGTCTCGCAGTTGGGCAAGATCGGTTCCTCGCCCAGGTAGTAGCGCACGAGGTCGGGAACGTAGGCGTAGACGGCCTTGTCGTCGGCGACCCCGTTCCCGACCGCGTTGGCGAGCGTGACGTTGCCGGCCCGCGCCGCCGCCATCAGGCCGGGCACGCCGAGCATGGAGTCACGGCGGAACACGACGGGGTCGATGAACGCATCGTCGATGCGGCGATAGACGACGTCGACGCGCTCG
>DASXLH010000429.1:0-6543 GCA_036496335.1 Acidimicrobiales bacterium | reverse complement strand
TGGGCGTTGATGGCCTGCGCGCCCTTGGAGATGAGGAAGTACGAGATGAAGACCAAGGCGATGATGACGATCCCCATCGCCAGGTACATGCCGGCGGTGGCGGCGCGATCGGTGATCCGCCGGCGCATCGACAGGGGGCTGGAGAAGATCGCCTCACCCGGCGGCAGCGCCGGGCTCTCCGTCAGGACGGCCGTCACAGCGCCCCCCGCATCCGCCGCTCGGCGCGGTCGACGATGGCCCGGGCGGCGATGTTCACGACGATCGTCATGATGAACAGCACGACCCCCAGGGCGACGAGGGCTGAGCGGAAGTCACCCGTGGCCTCACCCCATTGGTTGACGATGTAGGCCGGCATGGCGTCGCCCGCCTTGAACAGGCTGGCGGTGATCTGGGCGGAGGACCCGATGGTGAGCGCCACGGCGATCGTCTCGCCCATGGCCCGGCCCAGGCCGAGCATGACACCGCCGACCATCCCGCCCAGGCTGTGGGGCACCACCACGCCGCGGATCATCTCCCAACGGGTCGCGCCCAGGGCCAGGGCACCGTCCCGTTCGGACTGAGGAACGGTCCGCAGCACCTCCCGCATGATCGAGCTGGTGATCGGCACGATCATCAAGCCGAGGATGAGGCCGGCGGTCATGAGGCTGCGACCGGCGGGGTTCTCCCCGAAGAGGGACCCGACGACGGGAACCGGGCCGAGGACGTCGTGCACCCGGTCGTAGAAGCCGATGATGTTCGGCGCCACCACGAGGATGCCCCACAGGCCGAAGACGACCGACGGGACCGCCGCCAGCAGGTCGAGGATGGCGATGAACGGACCCGAGAACCGGTGCCGGGTGATCTCGGTGGCGAACAGGGCCACGCCGAAGCTGAGCGGCACGGCGATGACGAGGGCGATGGCGGAGACCACCGCCGTCCCGAACATGAAGGCGGTCGCTCCGAAGTGCGGCGGCTTGCCGTTGACGCTGTTCGGGATCCACCGGTCGGAGGTGAAGAAGTCGAGCCCGCTCTTGCTCAGGGCGGCCCAGGCCTCATGGGTCATCACGACGGCGATGAAGCCCAGGATGACCAGCACGCTCAGGGCCGCCAGCCCGGCCAGCGCCTTGAAGGCGACGTCACCCCACGCACCCCGGTCGCGCTCGCCGAGCGGGAGGGGCGGGTCAGTTCGGCTTGCCTCAGGAAGCGTCGTCGTCGCCACGGTCCCCCCGGGAGTCGGTGCGGATGTGCTTGCGGACGGGAAGGGGGGCACCTCGGTGGGCGAGGTTCCGCGATGCGGCTCGCCCACCGGGGTGCACGATCACTGAGCCGTGATCTTCGCGGCCTGCGACTGCGACTTGGCCAGGATGTTGGCCGGCAGCTTGGCGAACTGGACGCCGTTGGCGAGACCCTGGCCCTGGTTGAGCAGGTAGCTCACGAAGCCGATCACGGCCTTGCCGATCGCCACTTGGCTACCGGTGTAGGTCGTGTGCGCCAGGAGGTAGGTCGGCGCGGTGATCGGGTAGGCCGTCGCTCCGGCGGTGTTGAGCGGGTCGATGGTTCCATCGTCGTTGATGGTCGCGCCGGACAGGGCGGCGGTGGCGCCATCCAGGGTGGGGGCGACGTAGGCCCCGCTCTTGTTCTTCAGCGATGCGAACACGAGCTTGGCGGCGGTGGCGTCGGAAAGGTCGACGTAGCCGATGGCGCCCGGGGTCGAGGTGATGATCTGGGCCACACCGGTGTTCTTGGCCCCGGCCTGCGTGTCGGCCGGCCAGGCGACGGTGTCACCGGTCCCCAGCGTCCAGTTGGTCGCCGCCTTGGTCAGGTAGGCGGTGAAGTTGTTGGTGGTACCCGACCCGTCGGAGCGGTGGGCCACCACGATGGCGGTGGAGGGCAGCGACACGCCGGGATTGTCGGCCTTGATGGCCGGGTCGTTCCAGGTCTTGATGGTGCGCTGGAAGATCCCCGCCAGCGTGTTGGCGCTGAGTTGGAGCTTGCTCACGCCGGACAGGTTGTACGAGACGGTGATGGGAGCGGCCGTGGTCAGGATGTAGACGAACGGGGTGCTGGCCGGGATCTCCGTGGGCTTGGCGGCGGAGTCAGAGCCGGCGAAGTTGCTCAGCCCGGCGGCGAAGTCCTTCTTGCCCTGACCGGAGCCGACCGCGTTGTAGTTGATCGTGACGTCGGGAGCGACGTCGGCGAACGCCTCGATGGCCGCCTGGTAGAAGGGATCGACGAAGCTCGACCCGCTGCCCGTCACGGTGGCCGCCGCCAGGTCCTTCTGGGCGGCCGGCAGCGTCGTGTCGGACGACGAGCCGTTGTCGGATGACTTGGACGAGCTGCCGCAGGCTGCCGCCAGCAGGGTGAGCGCCAGCACGGGGGCCAGCAGACGCCAGGTTCGGCGCGTCGCGAGTTGCACGGGGGTCCCTCCTCGGGAGTCGAGTGTCGACGAGGGCGAAGGTAGGAGGGACGGGTGTCCGCGTCCCGGCCCTCGGGTGAACGAGAGGTGAACGCCGCACCAACACTTCCGGACCCCTCGGCGCCCTCCGGGCGACGGCGAGGTGAACGAGTGGCCGGGCCCCGTCAGTCGGCCAGGTCGACGGCGGACACCACCGCGGTGGGGATGAAGCGCACGACCAGCTCGCCGGGCACGCCGTTGCGCTCCCCGTACGACTCCGCCGCCGCCGCTCCCATGTAGCGACCGCCGAGGCGGGTGGCCCAGGTGCGGACCAGCTCGAGATCGTCGACCAGCTCGACGGTGCCTTCGAGGGCGACGAAGGAGAACGGGGGCCGGTCGTCCTGCACGCAGAGCGTGACCCGAGGATCGCGGGTCAGGTTCCGGCCCTTCACCGTGTCGGCCCCGGTGGTGAACACCACCGAATCGCCGTCGAGGTCGAACCAGACCGGGGCGGCGTGCGGGCGCCCGTCGGCCCGGACCGTGGCCACGACCCCCGGTCGGGGCGGGTCGAGGAGGAACGCCCGCCACTCGTCACGGGACATCGGGTGGTAGGGCACAGCCTCTCCATCTCCAGCCGTCGCCGGCTGGCTCCCGCCGTCGGTCCGATGGCTCGCCGGGTGGACCTGGCGCGACCACACCCTGCGGAGGAAGGTCTTGACCAGGTCATGGTCGCGTTCGTACGTGAGGAGCTCGACCGCGGCCGACGCAGGGAGCCAGCGGACCTCGTCGACCTCGTCGTTGGGTCGGAAGTAGCCACCCAGCACCGTGCAGGCCCAGTAGCGGACCTCCTTGGGACGGCCCCGCCGATCGATGTAGGCCACCGTGGCCAGCTCGACGCCGAGCTCGCAACGAAGACCCGTCTCCTCCAGGATCTCCCGGAGTGCGCAGGTCTCGTCGTCCTCCCCGGACGCCCGCTTGCCCTTGGGGAACGACCAGTCGTCGTACAGCGGCCGGTGGATCAGCAGCAGGTCCGGGCTCCCACCCCGGCCCGGTCGCCAGACGACACCGCCAGCCGCATGGACCAGCCGGTCGGCCTGTCCCGGCCGGCTCGACCTCAGCTCATCCACGAACGAAGCTCGTCCTTCTTCGCGGCCTTCCAGACGGGGCGCCAGCTCGACCGGTTGGCGGCCGCCTCGACCCGCTCCATCTCCATCAACTGACCCGCGACGACCGCCACCTCGGCCGACTCGCCGACAGCGGCGGCCCGCAGCCACGCCCGGGCCACGCAGGCGTCCTGGTGATCGCCGAGGACGTCCTGGAGCTCGCCCAGCTCGTCGGCCAGCCGCTGCGCCGGCGCACCGACGACACCGCTGGCGAGCTCGGCGGCATAGCGGGCCCGCTTGGCCTTGATCCGCAGGCGGTGCAGCTCGGCGTCGGGCTCCGACTTCGAGATCTTGTGGACCCCCTTCGACAACGACTTGTACGGGGCCTGGGCCAGGGTCGGCAGCACCTCCTGAGCCGGACGTTCGCCCAACGGGGTGAAGGGCATGTCGCCCGACGCCGCCACCACCAACCGGTCGAGCAGCGCGAGGTACTCGGCGCTGTGCAGCATCGTCAACAGCTCGGCCATCGCCGCCTCCCGCTGGGCTCGGAGCTTCTCCAGCAGCTCGAGGGCGGCGGGCCAGTCGAGGGCGTCGAGGTCGTCGATCTGGCGCCGGAGGCGCAGCCGCATCACGTCGGTGTCCCGAACCTCGCCCAGTGCCCGCCCCAGCTCGCCGAGGTCGTCCCGCAGCGAACGCACCCAGTCCTCCTCGAGCAGCGGCTGGTAGACGCGAAGATCGGAGCGGAGTCGGCGGGTGGCCACCCGGGCCTGGTGGACCCCCTCGAGATCGCGGTCGGCGCGCACCACCGGGTCGTGGTCGATCAGCCTGAGCACCGACGAACGGATGCCGGCCAGCATCACCTCGGCCGCGGTCGGCTCGTCGCTCAGGGGGACCTCGACGAGCTCCGGTGGCTCACCGGCACGGCTCCCCAGCGCCCGGACCGCCTTGGGGGTCGGGTCAGGCTCCCCGGCGCCGGCGCCGACCAGGCGGTCGACGACCCGGTCGAGGTCGGCGTCGGTGCCGGCCGGGCCGAGCTCGACCTCGATCTCACGGAACCGCTGCGTGACGTGCTCGCCCTGGAGCACCGACACGTCGTCGTCGACCACCTCGGCGACCACACCGCCGTCCGGCGCGAGCAGCGCCAACCAGACGCGGACCGTGCGGAGCCGAACGACCGGCTGGAGCGGAGCGGTCCGGAGCCGCGCCGCGACCAGATCGACCAGCTCCTCGGGCGGGCCGGAAGCGAGCCCGTCGTCTTCCCCGGCCTCGGCCGTCGCCGCCGGGCGGTTGATCTCCGTCCGGGACAGCGACCCCGCCGACCCGCCGGAGAGCTCGGGGAGCTTGAGGGTCCACACCGCCGTGCCGTCCTCCATTCGGTGGCGCAACGTGATGCCGGCCCGGGCCAGGCGGAGATCGGGCGCATCGAAGTAGGTGGCATCGAGCTCCCGGGGAACGCCGGAGCGCAGGCCGCCTCCCGGCAGGAGATCGTTCAGGGCGGGCAGCCGGAAGGCGACCGGGGCGGCGAGCTTCACCTCCTGCTCGACGTTGGACGCCTCCGCCCTCCGCTGCTTGCGGCGGCCGCCCATCAGCGCGCCGCCGGAGGTCGACGGCGGCGGCGGCATCCGGACAGGCTTCGATCGCTTCGGGCGTGACCGGTCAATCCGTCCCCCGCTCGCGCTCGCGGGCACGGGCCATCAGGACCTCGTGCGTGTCGATCCCGGCGGCGCGGGGCACCTTCTGCCAGGAGCCGGTGGAGAGCAGTGTCCACGCCAGCTCGTCGTCGGCGAGGTTGATCTCGAGCACCTCTTGGATCCGCGCCTGGAGCGACCGGTCCTCGACCGGCACCAGTGTCTCGACCCGTCGATCGAGGTTGCGGGGCATCAGGTCGGCGGACCCGATGTAGTACAGCGACTCGCCCGGACCGGCGCCGTTGGTGAAGTGGTACACCCGGGAGTGCTCCAGGAACCGGCCCACGATCGACCGCACCCGGATCGTCTCCGAGAGTCCCTCGACCCCGGGCCGCAGGCAGCAGATGCCCCGCACGATGAGGTCGATCTGGGCGCCCTGCCTCGACGCGTCGTACAGCGCGTCGATCATGACCGGGTCGACCAGGCTGTTCATCTTCATGATGATGCGACCGCCGAGCGCGGCCTCGTTGGCGATGAGCTCGCACAGGCGGTCACGCATCGGGCCCGGGGCGACCACCAGCTTGCGGAAGCGCTCCTGGCGGCCGAACCCGGTGATGTAGTTGAAGAGCTGCGAGGCGTCGGCCCCGATGGCCGGGTCGCTGGTGAGCAGGCCCATGTCCTCGTAGAGGCGGGCGGTCCGTTCGTTGTAGTTGCCGGTCCCGAGATGGCAGTACCGCCGCAGGCCATCGGCTTCCCGACGCACCACCAGCGAGATCTTGCTGTGCGTCTTGAGCCCCACCACCCCGTAGACGACGTGGACGCCGGCCTGCTCCAACGCCCTGGCCCAGGCCACGTTCGCCTGCTCGTCGAAGCGGGCCTGGAGCTCGACCAGCGCCACGACCTGCTTCCCCGCTTCGTTCGCCCGGATCAGGGCCTGCACGATCGGGCTGTCGGCCGAGGTGCGGTAGAGGGTCTGCTTGATGGCCAAGACGTCGGGGTCGGCGGCCGCGGCGGCCACGAAGGCCGTGACTGAGGTGGTGAAGCTGTCGTAGGGATGGTGGACGAACAGGTCGCCGGCGCGGATGGTCTCGAACAGGTCGAGCCCGTCGCCGTCGGGCGAGACCAGGCGGGGTTGGGTGACCGACTGCCAGGGCTCGTCCTTGAGGTCCGGGCGGGGCAGCGCCGCCAGCGCGAAAAGACCGCCCAGGTCGATGGGCGCCTGGCTCACGAAGACGTCCTCGGGCGTGAGCTCCAGCTCGCGCACCAGCAGGGCCAGGATCTCCGGGTCCATGTCGGGCCCGATCTCGAGTCGGACGGCCTTGTTGAACCGCCGGCGCCGCAGCTCGAGCTCGACCGCGGCCAGCAGGTCGTCGGCCTCCTCCTCCTCGAGGGTCAGGTCGGCGTTGCGGCTGACACGGAACGGGTGGTGAGCCACGAT
>DASXLH010000428.1:0-3642 GCA_036496335.1 Acidimicrobiales bacterium | reverse complement strand
CGCCGGGGGGCGGCCGGTGGGGATGATGTCGGGCGCCGGGGGGCGGCCGGTGGGGCTGATGTCGGGCGCCGGGGGGCGGCCGGTGGGGATGATGTCGGGCGCCGGGGGGCGGCCGGTGGGGATGATGTCGGTCGCCGGGGGGCGGCCGGTGGGGACGAGCCCGGAGCGCCGAGCGACGGGAGCGGCTGACCGGAGGGATGCGCTGCAGGAGGTTTCGCGTCCGTGGCCTACGCTCGCCCGCCGTGCATGTCGTCGTCGTCGGCTGTGGCCGAGTCGGTTCCTCCCTTGCTCGGCGTCTGACCGCCGAGTCCCATTCCGTCGCCATCATCGACAAGCGGTCGCAGTCCTTCGACCGCTTCCTGCTCGACTGGCCCGGCACGAAGATCGTCGGCTACGGGTTCGACCGCGACCGCCTCTCGGAGGCGGGGATCGAGCGGGCCGATGCCCTCGCCGCCGTCACGAGCGGGGACAACTCCAACATCATCGTCGCTCGGATCGCCAAGGAGACCTACCAGGTCGCCAACGTGATGGCCCGCATCTACGACCCTCGCCGGGCCACGGTCTACGAGCGTCTCGGGATCGCCACCGTGGCCACCGTCGAGTGGACGGCCGACCAGGCCATGCGTCGCATCACCCCGGACGTCACCCGCGCCGAGTGGGTCCATCGCACGGCCGGCGTGGCGGTGGTGGAGCGGGGCCTGCCCCTCTCGAGGGTCGGCAAGCCGCTCGGAGGCCTCGAGCAGGAGGGCCGCTGGCGGCTCGTCGGCCTCACCCGCCTGGGCAAGGCTTCTGTGCCGACGCCGGCCACCATCGGCCAGGAGGGCGATGTCGTGCTGCTGTCCGTCGCCGGTGACCTGCTCACCGAGCTCGAAGAGTTCCTGTCCGAGTCGGCAGAGGGAGGTCACTGATGCGGGTCGTGGTGGTCGGTGCCGGCAACGTCGGCACCAACATGGCGAGTGACCTGGTGCGCAACGGGCACCAGGTCCTGCTGCTGGAGAAGGAGCGCGAGGTCGTCGCCCGCCTCGGTGGCGAGGCGTGGCTGGCCGGCGTCGACGTCCGGGTCGCCGATGCGTGCGAGCTGGGCGCCCTCGCCGAGGCCAAGCTGGAGGCGGCCGACGTCGTCGCCGCCGTCACCGGGGACGACGAGGACAACCTCGTCGTCTCGCTGCTGGCGAAGCAGGAGTTCGGGGTGCCCCGGGTCGTGGCCCGCGTCAACCATCCCAAGAACGACTGGCTCTTCAACGAGACGTGGGGGGTCGACGTCTCGGTCTCGACCCCGCAGCTGCTCACTTCGCTCGTGGAGGAGGCGGTCACGGTCGGCACCCTCGTGCGCCTCCTCCAGTTCGAAGGTGGGCGGGCCCGGCTGGAAGAGGTGCGGTTGGCCTCGACGTCGCCCGCCGTCGGGATGGATCTTTCCCAGGTTCCACTGCCCCGGACGTGCTCCGTCGTGGCCGTCATCCGCGACGAGCACGTCATCGTCCCGCGGGGCGACACCACCCTGGCCGCTGGCGACGAGGTGCTGTTGCTCGTGACGTCGCCGGACGACGACGAGCTCCACCGGGCCTTCATCGGCTGACCCGCCGGACGCCCGCCGCCCGACGGCGCGTCGGTCGTCAGAGCAGCGTGTAGGCCGGGTTCACCAACACGAGCTGGCCTCCGTCGATGCGCCCGACGCCCTCGAGCGTGGCGGCGCGGCCGGGCTCGAGGCCGACGATCTGGCGCCTGCCGTTGAAGACCGCGAGCACCGTGCCGGAGCCGTCGCTGAGCGTCACCTCGAGCGACGGGCTGCCGGCGCGGGGCACGACCCGGCTCGACGTCACCTCGCCGGTCACCCGCACCGGCACGCGCTCCTGGGCGGCGGTGATCCCGCCTTCCGCGTTGGCGTCACTGAACCTTCGCCCGAGCCGCTCCCGCTCCAGTTCCCCGAGACCGGCGCGCAGACCCGGCGTGGTTGTCGACACCGCGCCCGCCGTGGTCGGCACGTCGTCGGGCCGCTCCCGGGCCTCGGCGACGTGGAACGGGACCGAGGTGACGATCGTGTTCGGGCGATCGAGCAGCGCCAGCTTCAGCGAGAGGGCGCTCTGGCCGTGCAGGAGGTTGGCGACGCTGGTCACGCCCATGACGAACTCGGGGATGACGACGGTGAGCCGGTCGGTGGCCCATCGCCGGTCGAGGGCGTCGAGGTAGGCCTCGACCGGCTCCGTCAGGTCGCGATACGGCGAGTCGATGACGTCCAGCGGGATCTCGAAGCCGAGGTTCTCCCACTCCTTCAGGATCCGGGTGTGGTCCGAACCGTCGGCGACGTGCAGGGCGGTCAGATGGTCGGGCCGGAGGGACCTCGAGTAGTTGATCGCCTCGACCACCCCGCGGTGGACGCGGCTCACCAGCACGACGAACGTGTGCCGCTCCGGGGGGCGGGGGATCGTCGCCGGATCGAGGCGGAGCACCTCGTCGATGCGGTCGTAGTGCCGGCGGATGGACTTGAACATGAGGATCACCCCCGGGACGACGATGATCGGGAGGTAGGCGCCGTCCCGGAACTTCGTGGTCGCCACGATGAGGGCGACGCATCCGGTGGCGATCGAGCCGGTGAGGCTGATGAGCGAACGTCCCTTGCGACCACCCCGCCGCAGGTGGACGAACATCCCGGCCTGGCTGATGGTGAACGACGTGAACACGCCGATGGCGTAGAGCGGGATCAGGGCGCTGGTGACGCCGCCGAAGGCGACGAGGAGCACGGACGCGGCGACGCCCAGGAACACGACACCGTTCGAGAAGACGAGGCGATCACCACGGTTGGCGAACTGCTTCGGGAGGAAGCCGTCGCTGGCGATGATGGACGACAGGCGGGGAAAGTCGGCGTAGGCGGTGTTGGCCGCCAGGACCAGGATGCCGACGGTGGCGAGCTGGAGGACCCAGTAGAAGACGCCGCCGCCGAACACGACGTGGCCCATCTGCGACAGGACGGTCTCGTCCTCGCTCGGGAAGGGCTGGAGGTGGTGGGCCAGCACGGCCATCCCGAAGAAGAGGGTTCCGAGGATGCAGCCCATCGTGACGAGCGTGGCTGCCGCGTTCTTGGAGGCGGGCTCGCGGAAGGCGGGTACGCCATCGGAGATGGCCTCCACGCCGGTGAGCGCCACGGCCCCGGAGGAGAAGCCCTTCAGGAGGACGAACAGGCTCAGCGTCCCGCCGGTGGCGGCGAACTTCACGGCGTGCTCCGGGTCGAGGGGAACCGGATCGATGTGGCCGAAGAACGCTCGCCCGAGCCCGATGAGGAGCATGGCCGAGAGGGTGACGATGTAGAGATAGGTCGGGTAGGCGAAGACCTTCCCCGACTCCTTCACACCGCGGAGGTTCATGATCGTCACCAGCGCCACGAAGAGCACGCACAGCACGACCCGCTCCTCGGCCAGCCAGCGCAGGCTGGGGATGGAGATGATCGCGGCCACACCGGACGAGATCGAGACGGCGACCGTGAGGATGTAGTCCACCAGGAGCGACGCCGCGGCCGTGAGCGACGGCAGCTGGCCGAGGTTCTCCCGGCTGACGATGTAGGACCCACCGCCGGTCGGATACGAGAAGATCGTCTGGCGGTAGGAGAAGATGACGATCACGAGCAGCAGCGCCACCGCCAACGCGATC
>DASXLH010000427.1:0-6627 GCA_036496335.1 Acidimicrobiales bacterium | reverse complement strand
CCACGACCGGCCGGGTCCTGCCGTTCCGGGCCTAGGAGTTGGACCGGGTCACCGGTCAGACCGAGAGCGACAAGCTCACCGTCATCCCGCCGGTGACATCACCGGTGACCGTGGCCAGCTGCTGGGCATATCCGTCGCCGAACACGTTGTCGGACGCCAGGGAGGTCCGAGCCAGGTTGCCGACCGAGGCCTCGTAGCCGTCGGTGGCGTACACCAGGTCGCAGGCCGCCTTCGGCAGCGCCAGCTGCGACGTGGCCAGCTTCCCGGAGCCGGACGTCGCCTGTTCCAGGCTCGGGTACACCTCGAAGTGGATGTGGGGCCAACGGCCGGAGTAGGCCGCAGGGAAGATGCTCAGGAAGGAGTCGCTGCCGTCGTCGCCGATGGGTTGGATGCCGCGCAGGTAGTTCTCGCCGGTGACCCCCTCGGTGTAGAGGGAGTAGCGACCCTGCTGGTCGCAGTGCCAGGCGTAGACCGCCCCGCCCGCCAGCGGCGTGCACCCGTCGGCCCTGGTGACGGCGAGCTTGATGGTGATCGGCACGCCGTCGGCCACCCCGGTCGCCGACCCGAAGCTCGACCGGATGTCGCGCCGGACGATCCCGTCGGCCGAGAGCACGTTCGGGCCGTTGGAACCGTCGCCGGGATAGGGCCCGGCGGTCTCCTCCGGGATGGCGGTGGTGCAGGCGGCGGCCGACCCCGCCGCCGTCGTGGAGGTCGTGGTCGAGGTGCCCGAGGCCAGCCCGGAGGTCGATCTCGAGCTCGATGCGCAGCCGGCCAGCGCCAGCAGGCCGGCGCCGGCGAACAGGGACAGGGCCTTGCGGCGACCGAACAAGCCGGTCGACCCGGGGGTGACGACGGCGGGATCAGGACGATCGAGCGGGTTCATGCTGCCTCCGATGGACTGGTCGGCTCCTGCCCGGCGATCGTGGTGGCCGACCCTTGGTCCGCCCTCAGAGCAGCCTGGGAGAACGGGTTGTCCGCTCCTGCGCGCCTTCGGTGTCAGCCCTTGAGGGCATCGAGGTACATGTCGGGCACCCGCAGGGGGTGCACCTCCACCGTCTCCCAGACCCCGGCGGCCTGGAAGGGTTCGGTGGCGAGGTAGGCGTCGACCGCGGCCCGATCGGGGTGGTCGGTGACGATCAGGGAACCTCGCACCACGCCTTCCTCGTCGAGGATCCCGGCGCCGAGCACCACGGAGCCGGCTTCGAAGAGCGCGGTGATCGTCTGCGTGTGCGCCGACCGGGCCGCGTCTCGGCGGGCCACGCCGTCGTCGTCGGTCTTGTCCCATGCGAGCACCAGGAAATGCACGGTGGTGAGCGTAGGACTCCGGCGGGCGGCGGATCGGCAGATCGGCCAGGATGGGCCAATGGGCACGGCGGACGACCGGGTGGCGGGGCTGGCGGCCAGGCTGGAGCAGCTCGAGGCCCGGCTCCGGGTGGTCGAGGACCTCGCCGCCATCAACCAGGTGGTGGCCAGCTACGGGCCCGCCGCCGACAGCTGCGACGGCGACGCGGTGCGGGCGCTGTGGGCCGAGGGCGGCACCTACGAGCTGCAGGGCTGGTTCTACACCAGCGACACCATGGCCGAGACGGTCACGAGCGACCTGCACCATCGGTATGTGGCTGCGGGCAGCGCCCATGTGATGAGCGCACCCAAGATCACCCTCGACGGCAACCGGGCCGTGGCCGTCAACCACTCCCGCGTCTTCGTCCACGAGGGTGACCGGTGGATCGTCGACCGGGCCGCTGCCAACCGCTGGGACCTCGAGCGCACACCTGCGGGCTGGAAGGTGCGGCGCCGGGTCAACCGCCTCCTCGACGGCAACGCCGAGGCGCGCTCGTTGCTGGCCGGCGAGGAGCCACCCGCCGCCGACCAGGCCGACCGAGACCAGACCGCATCCGACCGGTGAGACCGGATCGGCGACACGACCACCACGACCTTCCCGGGGGAGACCGATGACCGACCTTGACCAACGCCTGGCCGCCCTCGAGGCCCGGGTCCAGGAGCTGTCCGACACGCTCGAGGTGATGCGGGTCATCGCCAGCTACGCCCCCAGCGTCGACGGCGGGGCCGCCGACGTCATCGGCCGGTTCTGGACGGAGGACGCCGTCTACGACAGCGATGCCGATGCCCCGCTGGTGGGGCGGGGCCCGATGGTGGAGCTGGCCGAGCGGGTGGGCGGGCTGACCTTCGGCGCCGCCCACTTCTTCAACCTCCCGATCGTCACCGTGCAGGGCGACCACGCGGTGGTGACCGGCGAGTCGAACACCTACCACCAGGAGGGTGACCGCTACGTGGTGGCCCGGGTCAGCTCCAACCGGTGGGAGCTCGACCGGGTCGACGGCACCTGGCAGGTGCGCCACCGCGTGAACCGCCTCCTCGACGGCTCCCCCGAGGCGCGCGAGCTGTTGGCCCGGGGAACCCGGGAGTCGCTGGGCTGACCCCCTCTCGGGTCGTCAGAGGTGCTCGACGAACCAGTCGCGGGCGGCCGTGCTGGTGGTCTCGTACTGCTCGGCGTAGACGGCGTAGTGGGTGCCCGGGATGGTGATCAGCTTCTTGGGGTGCAGGGCCCGCTCGTAGGCGGCGAGCCCGTCCTCGGCCGGGGTCCAGGTGTCCTCGATGCCGACGATCATCAGCAGCGGGATCGGGGCGATGCGGTGGATCTGGGCCGCCGGCTCGTACTCGTCGTAGAGCTCCCAGGTCCGCAGCGTCACCTCGTTGCGCCAGTTGCGGCGGTGCTCCTCCGGGCGTCCCATCGAGAAGATCACGCTCTCGCTGCCCTCGCCGAAGGCCGGGACCATCATCGGGGCCTCGCCCCGGGCGCGGGCCAGCCGGTCCTCCGCCCAGCTGGCCCGCAGCGCCTCGTAGCTGGGGATGGTGTGGCGCCGCAGCAGGTTGCCGTGGCCGCTGATGGTCATGGCCTGGGACACCACGGCCTTGACCCGCTTGTCCGAGGCGGCCACCCCGAGCACATGGCCCCCGGAGTAGCTGGTGCCCCAGATGCCGATGCGGGCCGGGTCGAGAGCGGGATGGCCGCACAGGTAGGTGATGGCGTCCTTGTAGCCCCGCTGCTGCAGGATCGGGTCGAGCTCCTGTCGGGGCTCGCCGTCGCTGTCACCGCAGTTGGCGTGGTCGTAGATCAGCGTGGCGATCCCGGCCTCGGCGAACACCTCGTGATACGGGTGGCCCAGGAACCCCTCCCGGACGCCGGCGAAGCCGGCCGTGACCACCACCGCCGGGAAGGGGCCGTCGCCTTCCGGCAGGAACAGCCAACCCCTGAGGGTCCGACCTTCGGACTGGAACTCGACGTCGTGGCGCTCCATGTCCTCGCTCGGCTCAGCGGCCGGCGGACACGGCGCTGTGCCGGGCCCAGCTCAAGTAGTACTCCGGGTCGGCGCACCGAGCAGCGGCCGGCCCCAGCGAGAGGGGCTTGAAGGCGTCGATCATCACCGCGTACTCCTCGTGGTACGGCTTGCCGATCGAAGCCTCGGTGCCGCCCGGGTGGGGTCCGTGCACCCAGCCGGCGGGATGGAAGGTGATCGAGCCCTGGCCCACCGCGGTGCCCTTGCGGATCGTGTAGTCGCCGGAGACGAAGAACATCATCTCGTCGCAGTCGATGGCCGAGTGGGGGTAGGGCGCCGGGATCGACATCGGGTCGAAGTCGGCCGGGCGGGGACAGAACGAGCACACCACCCAGCCGGGCCCGGTGAAGGTCTCGTGCACCGGCGGCGGAGCGTGGAAGCGCTTCACGATCGGCTCGAAGTCGTGGATCGAGAAGGCCACCGGGTAGACGCAGCCGTCCCAGCCGACGACGTCGAAGGGGTGGTGGGCCAGCGTGTGGCGGGTGACGCCGTCGCGATGGCGCACGAGCACCTCGGTCTCGCCGTCTTCGACGATGTAGGGCTCGGTCGGGCCGCGGAAGTCGCGCTCGTGGTACGGCGCCGTCTCGAGCAGCTGACCCCGCTCGGACAGGTAGCGGTTGGGCAGGGTCACGTGGCCGGTGGCCTGCATGATCAGCATCCTCACCGGCTCGTCGCCGGTCGGCACCCAGCGGTGGATGCAGCCCATGGGCACCCGGGTGTAGTCGCCGAGCTCCACCTCGAGTAGCCCGTAGTGGGTCTCCAGGGTGGCGGTGCCGGACTCGACGAACACCAGCTCATCGCCGAGGGCGTTGCGGAACAGCGGGCTGGGCCGGTCGGCCACCACGTAGGAGACCTGCAGGTCCTCGTTGACGAGCAGGGTCTGGCGACCGGTGACGGCGTCCCCGCCGACCGCCAGCTCGTGGGTCTGCAGCATGCGGGGCATGAGCGGGACGTTGGGCATGCCGAGGGGCGTGAGCGCCGGCACGTCGACCGACTCCACCTCCAGCAGCGTGTTGGGCATGTTGCGGTGGTACAGCAGCGATGAGGCGTGGAAGAAGCCCTGCTCGCCCACCAGCTCCTCGATGTAGAGCTTCCCGTCGGGGTCACGGAACTGCGAGTGCCGCTTCGGCGGCACCTCGCCCACTCGGCGGTAGTAGGTCATCGCGCCCTCTCCTCGTGCTCAGCCGGCCGGTGACAACGTTAGAGCGGGCATCCGAGGAGCGAGCAGCCGCGACGACACTGGCCGGCCGACCGCGACCATCGCCTGATCCGGTGCACCTCCTATCGGAGCAGGTTGTGGACCTCGTAGTGGCTGATGTCCGGCGGCGGCAGTCCGAGCGAGCCCGCGATCGGCCCGACCGTCTCACTGACCAGCCGTTCGGCGGCTTCCTGAGACTCATAGACGTCGACTGCCCGCATCCCCTCTTCCGTCTCCGCCGCCCAGTGGAGCAAGACGCCCGGCGCGGCCACCACCGCCCACGCCCTCCTTGGCCTGCTCGCCCTCCGCCCCGAATGGTCGACGACCGATCTGACCAAGCAGCTCCGCCGCAACATGCGCTTCTTCTGGCCTCGCGCCGAGAGTCAGATCTACGAGGAAGCCAAGGGCCTGGTGACGAAGGGTTATGCGAGATCGACGGTGAGCTTCAGCGGCAAGCGCCCACACACGACCTACAGGATCACTGCCGCCGGCCGGCGAGCTGTGACGACGTGGCTGGCAGAGCCACCGAGGCCCACCTCCCTCGAGTGCGAGTCGCTCCTGCGAGTCTTCCTCGCCGACTTCGCCACCCGGGAGCAGCTCGAGGCGGCACTCAACCAGGTACGCGCCGATGCCCACTCGATCCTCGACGTCGGTCGGGTCGTCGGGTCCGAGTACCTGGCGGGGACGGCTCCGTTCCAGGACCAGCTCCACGTCCGCGCCCTCGTCCTCGATTTCCTCTCCCATCACGCCCGGATGCTCCTGGACTGGTCGGACCGCACAGCGCTCGTCTTCGAACAGTGGACCGATGCCACCACGGATCGTGATGCGCTCGCCGCCCGGATCGTGCAGACGAACCTGGATGCCTATCCGCCCGAAGCCGCCCACTGACGTCCGCGTTCCCGCATCAGACGAACGAGGCGATCCAGAGCCCGAGACCGGCCGCGACGAGACCGCCCAGGATCATCGTGAGCAGATACGTCGCAAGTGGACGCCAGGCTGCCTCCTCCACGAGGCGCACGGACTCGAAGCTGAACGTGGAGAAGGTCGTGAACGCCCCCAGGATCCCGGTGCCGACGATGGTTGCGACCCGAGTCGAGACGTACCCGGCATCAAGGAGTCCCAGCACCAAGCCGAGGACAAAGGCTCCGGATACGTTCACGGCGAGCGTGCCCACCGGCACGGTCGTCCGGGCGCGTCGCTGCAGCCAACCATCGAGCATGAAGCGGGCTGGCGCGCCGATGACGCCGGCGAGCGCCACTGAGAGGACGAGGATCATGCGCCGTCCGTGGATCGGTCAACGTGCCCGACGACGTCGTCGTCGGGCATCGGATCGATGAAGCTTGTGACCCCCTTCTGGCGTCCCTCGCAGTTCACGATGAGTCCACCTCTGGCGGTGGAGCCGGGCGACGGTGAGGTGCAGCTCGTCCAACCAGGACCCCGAGCCCGGCCGCGGCGAGGCCGCCGCCGACCGAAGCGGCCACGAACGCCGCAGCTGTGGCGAGGTGGTGTTCGCTGGCGAGCTGGGACGCTTGCACGGCGAACGTCGAGAAGGTGGTGAAGGCGCCGAGCATCCCGATACCAAGGAACGCTCGGGCATAACGGGTCGGGGGCAGGCGCTCGACGAGCAGGACGAGCACGAAGCCGAGCGCGAACGATCCCGTGGTGTTGATCACCAGCGTGGAGACCGGGAAGTGTCCGGGCTCGACCGGGAAGGCCCGGCCGACCCCGTAGCGGCCGAGGTTGCCGATGGCTCCCCCGGCGGCGACGGCGGCAAGGAGGTCGAGGCGGCGGTGGACCCACGGGTTCGTGGAGGGCGGGGCGGGACCCGTGTCGGCGTCAGGGTCGACCGGAAGACCGCCGCGTTCGTCCGAGACGGACCCACTGTCATCCGCATCGTCCACTTCCGGCCGGTTCGCCGGACGGGGCTGGTGGACCACGTCGTCAGCCGATCCGGGGCATCGGGTCCCGTGCGATCACGGGCCGAGCCGCCAGCCCGATGTGGTGCCGGCGGCCGGTGAGGTCCAAGGATGCGCGGTGGCCGACCGCCGGGAGGTCCAGGCGACCGTCCCA
>DASXLH010000426.1:0-4081 GCA_036496335.1 Acidimicrobiales bacterium | reverse complement strand
GGATAGGCGACCGGCTCGTCGAGGTACAGGGTGTCGCCGATGCGCAGCTCGGTGGCGTTGACCAGGCCGACCACGTCGCCGGGGTAGGCCTCGTCGATGGTCTCGCGCTCCGAGCCGAACACGCTGGAGGCGTACTTGGTGGCGAACGGCTTGCCGGTGCGGCCGTGGATGGCGGTCATGCCCCGCTCGAAGCGGCCCGAGCAGATCCGGATGAAGGCCAGCCGGTCCCGGTGGGCCGGGTCCATGTTGGCCTGCACCTTGAAGACGAAGGCAGAGAAGGGCGCGTCGAGGGCGCGCCGGCCGCCGTCGGCATCGGCCCGGGGCGACGGCGCCGGGGCGAGGTCGACGACCGCATCGAGGAGCTTGCGGACCCCGAAGTTGGTGATGGCCGAGCCCACGAACAGCGGGGTCGACTCGCCGGCCAGGAACGACTTGTCGTCGTGGTCGGCGCCGACCGCCTCCAGCAGCCCGAGCTCCTCCTCGGCCGCCGCCCAGGCCGTCCCCTCGGCGGTCGGGTCGACGAGCTCCTCGGTGGCTTCGGTCGAACCCCGGGCGCTGCGGCCGAACCGCACGAAGGATCCGTCCCGCCGGTCGAACACGCCGCGGAAGTCGCCGGGCACACCCACCGGCCAGGTGACCGGGGTGACCCGGATGCCGAGCTGGTCCTCGATCTCGTCGACCAGCTCGAGCGGGCCCCGGCCGGGCCGGTCGAACTTGTTGAGGAAGCTCAGCAGGGGGACGCCGCGGTCGCGGCACACCTCGAACAGCTTGCGGGTCTGTGGCTCGATGCCCTTGGCCGTGTCGAGCACCATGATCGCGGCGTCAGCGGCGGCGAGCACCCGGTAGGTGTCCTCGCTGAAGTCACGGTGACCGGGGGTGTCGAGCAGGTTGACGGCGCAGCCGCGGTACTCGAAGCGCAGCGCGGCGGAGGTGATCGAGATGCCCCGCTCCTGCTCCATCGCCATCCAGTCGGACGTGGCCGAGCGCCGGCCGCGCCGGGCCTTCACCGCCCCCGCCTCCTGCACGGCGCCGCCGTAGAGGAGGAACTTCTCGGTCAGCGTCGTCTTGCCGGCATCCGGATGGCTGATGATGGCGAAGGTCCGGCGCCGGGCGGCCTCGTCGAGCACGTCGGCAACGGGACCGGTGGGAGGCACGCAAGCAGGCTACGAGCCGCCACCCCTCACCCAGCGCACGCCAGCCGAGCGGAGCCGTCCCAGCGGCCAGATGTGCGTCAGCAACGCTGCGGAGGCGCCAGCCTGAGCAGCAGCTCGGAAAGGTGCGGCTGCGTTGCATGCACAGCTGCGCAGGCGGAGCCGGAGCTGCGCATCAGCGACACGTCAGTGCCCCAAATAGGGGGCGGGGTTGACCGGTCGGCCGTTGACCCGGATCTCGTAGTGCAGGTGGGCGGTCGTCGCCCGGCCGGTCTGGCCCTCGACGCCGACCTGGTCGCCGGCCTGCACGTCCTGCCCGGCTCGCACCGTCACGGCCGACAGGTGGGCGTAGAGCACGGTGATCCCCTTGCCGACATCGATCGTGACCGTGATGCCGTACCCCGACTCACCGCTGCCCGCCTGGACCACGTGCCCGGGGAAGGAGGCGCTGATGGGAGCGTGATCCACACCCTTGATGTCGATGCCGTCGTGGCGCTCGCCGCCGTCCCGGCGGCCGAAGGGCGAGATGACCTTGCCTTGGATCGGGATCTTGTAGTCGGCCGGATCGGCGGGGTCGGCGGGCTGGTCGGCCGGGAGGAGCTGCCACACGAACGGCAGCGGGATGACGGGCACCCAGGCCGGGAGCGGCGCGTCGCTACCGACGTCGTCGGTCGCGTCCGCCGCTGGGGCCTCGCCCCGCACCGACGAGACGACCGCGGCATGCGCCAGCGGCGTCGCCGTACGTGGCCCGCCGGGAGCCATGCCGAGCGCCACCGGTACGGCCGACAGGACGGCCACGCTCGAGAGCAACAGGGTCGGGAACGGACGCAACGGCGCTCTCCACGTGGTTCGTCCCCGGGTATCGATGCCGGCTCCGCGCCGAGCGTGTGAGGGGAACGGGCTGGTACCCAAAAGAAGGTCACGCAACCGTAACAGTCGCCGTCACCTGCCCGCCACCCAGCCGTCATGGACGCGCAATGTCGGCGGCGCCTCGCCGACCGATGTGCGCACGCGAAGACAAAGCCGTGATCCATCGGATCACGGCTTTGTCGCTTGTGCGAGATGAGGCGGACCGACGGCCCGCCCGGGCTTCAGGAGGGCAGCAGCTCCCGGGCACCGATGTCGACCGACGGGTGCCGGAGCTTCGACATGGCGCGAGCCTCGATCTGGCGGATCCGCTCCCGGGTCAGCTTGAAGGACTCGCCGACCTCCTCGAGCGTGCGGGGCTCGCCCCGGTCGAGGCCGAAGCGGAGGCGCAGGATCTCGCGCTCGCGGTCGTCGAGGGGCTTGAGCAACCGGTTGATCTCCTCGGGGAGGAGCGACTCGGCGGCGGCATCGAAGGGCGCGATCGCCGATGGATCGGCAACGACATCGCCCAGCTCGGCATCGCCGTCTTCACGAAGCGGGTCGGACAGCGACAGCGTGTCGGCGGCGTAGCGCACGATCTCGCTGACCTTCTCGACCGGCATGTCGAGCTCCTCGGCCAGCTCGGCCATCGTGGCCGGGCGGCCGTACTTGACCTCGAGGGTGGCGCGGGCCTTGCGCAGCCGGGTCAGCTGGTCGCCAGCGTGGACGGGGAGGCGGATGGTGCGCCCGGTGTTGGCGATGCCCCGGGTGATGGCCTGACGGATCCACCACGTGGCGTAGGTCGAGAACTTGAAGCCCTTGCGCCAGTCGAACTTCTCGACGGCGTGGATCAGCCCGAGGTTGCCCTCCTGGACCAGGTCGAGCAGCGGGAGCTCGGAGGCCTGGTACTTCTTGGCGATCGACACCACCAACCGAAGGTTGGCCTGGATGAAGGTCTGGGTCGCATCCTCACCCTGGCGGGCCTGGATGCGCAGCTCGCGCTTGCGGGCCGCGGTGAGGCGCACGCCCTTGTCTTCGGCGCTCTGGAGCTCGAGCCGGGCGGCGTTGCCGTCCTCGATCTGCTGGGCGAGGCGGGCCTCGTCAGCCTTGGTGAGAAGTGGGTGCTTGCCGATGTCGCTCAGGTAGAGGCGAACGAGGTCTTCCTCGGCCCGCTCTGGACGCTGCTTGGGCAACTTGTCTTCCTTGCTTATCGGCGGATGGGCTTATCGACGGGTGGCCGTATCGACGGATGGCCGTATCGACGGATGTGCCCCTCGGAGGATGGAACCGGGGCGCCCGTCAAGTGTACGACGGCACGTCAAGCTTCCGCACCGACCAGGTCGGAGCGAGCGCCTCGTCTAGAAGGTGCGGTTGAGGGCCTGCGTCGAGCCGAAGCCCGCCATCAGGATGTCGAAGGCCTCGTCGAGCTCGTCGCGCAGCGGCCGGGTGCGGTCGTCGGCCTCCCAGCGGGAGAGCACGAGGTGAAACGCCGAGATCATCGAACCGACCACCATGGCCGCATAGAGGTCGTTGGGGTCGAGGCCGACCCGCTGGGCCACCGCCCGGGTCAGGACCCGGCTCAACTCGTCCAGGCCGGCGAGTTGGGCGTCCTTCAGGCCAGGATGGTCGAGCACGAGGCGCACCCGCGTCGCCTGGGAGTCGGCCAGCTCGCTGATGTCGATCTCCTCCGGCGCGAACACGTGGCGGAGCGCCTCGAAGGGCGATTCGGCCGCCGGGCGGGCCAGGAGGCGCTGCCGAGCCGCCTCGACCAGCACCGAGTCGATCCCGACGATCGCGCTCTCCTTCGACGGGTAGTAGTTGAAGAAGGTGCGCACGGACACATTGGCGGCATCGGCGATGTCGGCCACGGTGACATGATCGGGCCCCCGTTCCGCCGCCAGCTCGAAGGCTGCGGTGCGCAGCGCTCGGCGCGTCTCTGCCTTCTTCCGCTCCCGCAGGCCGGGCCTGATTTCCACGGGAGATCACACTACCCACCGTGAAGGGCGGCTATTCGACAGTGTCCAACGACACACCTGACGGGGCGGCCGAGGCGGTGGCGAAGGCACTCGCGTGGTTCGAGGTGA
>DASXLH010000425.1:0-1976 GCA_036496335.1 Acidimicrobiales bacterium | reverse complement strand
CGGGGCGGGCTGGGACGTCCGGACCGTGGCCGGCTCCGGTCCGCCGGAGGCGGTCGACGTCGAGCTGCCGGGTCTGGCCTGGCCGGCGGTCGCCCCTCCCCCGGCACGGGACGAGCTCGAGTCGGCGCTCGAGGGCGCCGACGTCGTCATCGTCGAGAACCTCTGCTCGCTCCCCCTCAACCCGGCTGCCACGGGGGTCGTCGTCGAGGCGCTCCGCGGACGGCCCGCGCTCCTGCACCACCACGACCTGCCCTGGGAACGGGCCCGCTTCGCCCGCCAAGCCGGCTGGCCGGCCGACGACCCGGCCTGGACCCACGTGACCGTCAGCGACCTGGCCCGGCAGGAACTGGTCGCCCGCGGCTATCGGGCCGTGACGATCTACAACGGGTTCGACGTCACCACCCCACCAGGTCAGGGCGGGCCGACCCGGAACGAGCTGGGGGTCGACCCGGGGGCCCGGCTGCTCCTGCACCCCGTCCGGGCCATCGAGCGCAAGGACGTGCCGGCGGCCCTGGCGCTGGCCGAGGCCCTCGACGCCACCTACTGGCTGACGGGCCCGGCGGAGGAGGGCTACGGCCCCGAGCTCGACCGCATCCTGGCCGCATGGCAGGGCCCCGTCCTGCACCGGCCGGCGCCCGCGTCAATGGCCGACGCCTATGCGGCCGCCGACGCGGTCGCCTATCCGTCCCGGCTGGAAGGGTTCGGCAACCCGCCCATCGAGGCCGCCCTGGCGCGCCGCCCGGTGGCCGTCGGCCGCTATCCCGTCGCCGCCGAGCTCCGGGCGCTCGGCTTCGAGTGGTTCCCCACCGACGACCCGACCCCGCTGGCGGCCTTCCTGGACGAGCCGGACCCGGCGCTCCTGGAGCGGAACTTCACCCTCGCCATCCGGCACTTCAGCCTCGGGACGGTCGCCGCCCGCCTGCTCCAGTTGGTCACCGCCGTGCTCCCGGAGTAGGCCCGGCCGATCACGCTCCTAGGCTCGGCGCGTGCCGCCCGTCGATCGTGCTCGCGACCCGGTTCGCGCCCGCCGGCGACAGGTCGCCACGGGAGTGGGCTACGCCAAGCGGATCGGCTACCTCCTCTGGCTGGCGGCGATGATCCTGGTGATCGTGGCCCTCACCACGGACATGGCCAGCGGCGTGGTGCAGGCGGCGGTGGTCTGCCTGGTCGGCGGCTGCATCCTCCTCGCCCCGGCGATCGTGCTCGGCTACGCCGTCAGCGCCGCCGAGCGCGACGACGCCGCCCGCGGCCTCTAGCCAACTCGCTTCGTGGCCGGCTGATGACCGCCGAGGTCGTCAGCCCACCGATGACCGTCAAGGGGACACGAGCACTCGCCGTTGTGGCGCGCCGGAAAGCGTCAGCGGCGGTGGATGCGGGTGCCGTCGGGGGTGTCCTCCACGACCCAGCCCCGGTTGGCGAGCTCGTGGCGGGCGGCGTCGGCCGCCGGCCAGTCTCGGGCGGCCCGGGCGGCGTCGCGCTGGCGGACGAGGGAGTCGGTGTCGCCGTCGATCTCGGCCGCCGAGCCGTCGTCGAGCTCGAGCCCGAGCACGGAGCAGATCTCCAGGACGGCCGCGGCCAGGGGCGCGGCCCGGGCCGTGTCGCCCGCCGCCAGCGCGGTGTTGGCGTCCCGGACGGCGGTGAAGGCGAGGGACATCGCCCTGGGCGTGTCGAGGTCGTCGTCCATGGCCGCGCGGAACCCCTCGAGCAGCTCCGGATCGGGGCCGGCGGCACCGACGCCCCGCGTGGCCCGGGCGAAGCCGTCGAGGCCGGCGAGAGTGCTCACCGCCCGCTCGACGGTCGACTCGGTGATCTCGATCGGCGACCGGTAGTGGGCTTGGAGCACGAGGAGCCGGTAGGCCCGTTGGTCCGTCCGCTCGAGGAGGTCGACCAGGGTCGTGAAGTTGCCGAGCGACTTCGACATCTTCTCGCCCTCGACCACCACCCAGCCGTTGTGCACCCAGTGGCGGGCGAAGGGG
>DASXLH010000424.1:0-5690 GCA_036496335.1 Acidimicrobiales bacterium | reverse complement strand
CGGGCTTCGCCCACGCCCTTCGAAACCTGTGCCTCGGTCTCCCGACCTTTGGTCACCTGCCTCGAAGCTCTTGGTTGGGTTTGAGGTAGATACGAGCCGGCCCTTGGGGCCGGCTCTGCTGCTTCTTCGGGTCAGTAGTCTCGGCTTCGTATGGACGAACGCCCTCCGGCTGATCCGAAGAAGCTGCTTGCTTGGTGGATGGAGTGGGAACGGGGGGAGACGCCACCGGGTCGGGTGATCGCCAACCTCAAGACCGGTGGCCTCCGCGAGTTGCTGGAGTCGCTGGTCGGTGTCGAGCCCGCCAGCTGAGCGAGGCGGGCCGCAACGGGCCCGCATCCCGCACCCGGAGGTGGTCCACCCGCTCCCGACGCCGGCCTGGATGGACGCCGAGTGGCCGCCCATCGGCATCGACCAGGTCCGCCGGGCGATGGCCGCCGCCCCGGAGCCGGCGCTGGTGCGCCTGAGCACCGGCCCGGTGGTCGGCCTGGCCGGCGTGCTGGTCCCCGTGTTCGAGGACGGGGGTGACACCTGGATCCTGATGACCAGGCGGGCCCAGTGGTTGCGCCGCAACGGCGGCGACGTGTCCTTCCCCGGGGGCCGCCAGGACCCTGGCGAGGAGATCGTCGCCACCGCCCTGCGGGAGGCGCACGAAGAGGTCGGCCTCGACCCCGACGGGGTGGAGGTGATCGGCGGGTTGGACCGCACCATCACCCTCGCCGGCATCGAGATGGTCCCGCTGGTCGGCGTGCTCGACCGGCCGCCCGACAACCTCGTCGTCTCCGCGGACGAGGTCGAGGCGGTGCTCATGGTCCGGATCCGGGACCTCCTCGTCGCCGACCACTACCGGGGCGAGCACTGGACGGGGAACGGCCCCGAGCGCGACATGCACGAGTTCGACCTGGAGGGCGACACGATCTGGGGCGCCACCGCCAGGATCCTCCACCGGTTCCTCCAGCTGGTGCTGGAGGAACCCCATTGATGCGCAGCTCCGGCTTCGCCTGCGCAGCTTCGCGTGCACGCAGCCGTGCTGGCCGGTGTTGCTGCTCCGGCTGGCGCCTGCGCAGCCTTGCTGATGCGCAGCTTCGGGCTGGTCGGGCGTGCTGCCGTAGCCTTCCCCGGTGGCTGAGATCGAGATCGGGACGGGCAAGACAGCGAGGCAGGCGTACGGCCTCGAGGACGTCGCCATCGTGCCGAGCCGTCGCACCCGCGACCCCGGCGACGTCGATCTGTCCTGGGACATCGACGCCTTCCACTTCGAGCTTCCCCTGCTGGCCTCGGCCGTCGACAGCGTCGTCAGCCCGGCCCGTGCCATCGAGATCGGGCGGCTCGGTGGGGTCGGTGTGCTCAACGTCGAGGGCGTCTGGGGTCGCTACGAGGACCCGGTGGCGGTGCTCGAGGAGATCGCCGGACTCCCGGACGACCGGGTCACCGCCCGGCTCCAGGAGATCTACGCGGAGCCGGTCAAGCCGGAGCTCGTGGCGGACCGGATCCACGAGCTGAAGGAGGCCGGTGTCGTCACCGCGGTGGCGGTCACGCCGCAGCGCACCGAGGCGCTCACCAAGGGACTGGTGGCCGCCGACGTCGACCTCCTGGTGATCCAGGGCACGGTCGTCTCGGCCGAGCACGTGGCTCGCGACGGTGAGCCCCTGAACCTGAAGCGGTTCATCCGCGAGCTGCCGATCCCGGTGCTGGTCGGTGGGTGCACGTCCTACCAGTCGGCGCTGCACCTCATGCGCACGGGCGCGGCCGGCGTGCTCGTGGGCGTGGGCTCGCGCGACGCCGCCTCGGTGGGCGAGGTGCTCGGGCTGGGCGTGCCGCAGGCGACCGCCATCGCCGACGCCCGGGGCGCCCGCATGCGCCATCTCGACGAGACCGGCGTCTACTGCCACGTCATCGCCGATGGTGGGATGACCACCGGCGGCGACCTGGCCAAGGCCCTGGCCCTCGGCGCCGACGCGGTCATGATCGGCTCGCCGCTCGCCGCCACCGACGGCGCGCCCGGCGGCGGCTACCACTGGGGGATGGGAGCGGTGCACGCTTCGCTCCCCCGGGGCGGTCGCACGGAGGTGGGCCGGCTCGGCTCGCTCGAGGAGATCCTGGTGGGGCCGTCCTCCGTCGGCGACGGACGCCGCAACCTGTTCGGCTCGGTGCGGCGGGCCATGGCGATGACCGGGCATGCCACCCTCAAGGAGTTCCAGAAGGCCGACCTCGTGGTCAGGGGCTGAACGCCACCGACACCTAACGATCTCTAACAGATCTAACGAATGTCAAACGCCTGGCCCCGTAAGGTGCGGGTGTGGCGAGGAACCCCTTCACGCCGACCTTCGGCGTCTCGCCGCCGTTGCTGGTCGGGAGGTCGGACCTCCTGGAGGACTTCCTCGCCGCCATCGAGGACGGACCGGGGGCTCCCGGGCGGATGTCGCTCTACACCGGTGCCCGTGGCACGGGGAAGACCGTGATGCTCAACGAGGTCGAGGACCTGGCCCGCCAGCAGGGTTGGCGGATCGTGTCCGAGACAGCGACCGCCGGTCTGGTGGCGAGGCTCGTGAGCGAGCACCTCCCGACCCTGCTCACGGAGATCGATGCCGCCGGCCCGACCACCAAGCTGACCGGGGTCAGCGCGCCGATGGGGCTGGGAGGTGTGGCGTGGGAATCTCGACCTGGTCATGAGCCCACGCCGGGGCTCCGCACGCAGATGACGGCGGCCTGTGACCTCCTGGCGGAGCACGGAACGGGGCTCCTCCTGACGCTCGACGAGATCCACCACCAGCAGGTGTCGGAACTGCGAGAGGTGGCGACCGTGCTGCAGCACCTGGTGCGAGAGGACAAGGAGATCGCCTTCGCGGGTGCCGGGCTGCCGTCTGCGGTGAACACGGTGTTGAACGACGACGTCCTCACGTTCCTCCGTCGCGCCGACCGGCACTCGCTCGACCGGGTCATCCTGGCCGACGTCGCTCTGGCGATCACCGAGCCGATCGAACGGGCAGAGCGACACATCTCCGAGGAGCTCGCCGGGATCGCGGCCGAGGCGACCGGTGGCTATCCGTTCCTCATCCAGCTGGTCGGCTACCACATCTGGCGCCAGCAGCCCCGCCACAAGGAGATCACGGCCGCGGATGTCGGCGCCGGGATCGCCGCCGCTCGTCGCCGCCTCAACGCTCTCGTGCACGAACCCGCCGTTGCCGACCTACCCGGCGTGGCGCGCACGTTCCTACTGGCCATGGCCGAGGACGACGGCCCGTCCAAGATGAGCGATGTCGCGGCGCGGATGAAGGTCGACGCCAACTACGCGAGTCAATATCGGTTGCGCCTGATCGCGACGGAGCTCATCGCCCCCGCGGGTCACGGGAGGGTCGACTTCACGATGCCGTACCTACGTGACTATCTCCGGGAGCGTGCGCCGCTCGACGCGCGGCCCGAACACAACCGCCATCAGTAGCCCACTTCATTTGGTCCCGCTGCGCAGGCGAAGCCGGAGCTGCGCATCGGAACAGTTGGTCCCGCTGCGCAGGCGCCAGCCGGAGCAGCTGCTCGGACGGCTAGGGCTGCGTGCACGCCCAGCTGCGCAGGCGAAGCCGGAGCTGCGCAATAAGATTGCCCATGGCCCAGCCTCCGATGTCCTTCGACGACAAGTTCGGGCGTGAGGGACTCACGTTCGACGACGTGCTCCTCGTGCCGGCGGCCTCCGAGGTGCAGCCGAACGAAGCCTCCACGCTCACCCGGCTGACCCGTTCGATCAGCATGAACATGCCGCTGGTGTCGGCGGCCATGGACACGGTCACCGAGTCCCGGTTGGCCATCGCCATGGCCCGTCTCGGGGGCATCGGTGTGATCCACCGCAACATGCCGATCGAGGAGCAGGCCCACGAGGTCGACCGGGTCAAGCGGTCGGAGTCGGGGATGATCTCCGATCCGATCACGGTGGCCCCGACCGCGACGGTGGCGGAGGTGCTCGAGATCATGAGCCGCTTCCACATCTCCGGTGTGCCCGTGGTCGCCGCCGACGGCCGCCTGGTCGGCATCGTCACCAACCGGGACCTGCGCTTCGAGCCGCCCAGCGGCCGCCCCGTGTCCGAGGTGATGACGAGCGAGCGCCTCGTCACCGCCCCGGAGGGAACCGACCTCGACGGGGCCATGGACATCCTGGCCCGCAACAGGATCGAGAAGCTCCCCATCGTCCGCGCCGACGGGATCCTCTCCGGCCTCATCACGGTCAAGGACATCCAGAAGCGCATCGACTACCCGGATGCGACCAAGGACGCGCACGGCCGGCTCCGCGTGGCGGCTGCCGTCGGCGCCTCGCCCGAGGTCTTCGACCGTGTCGCCGCCCTCGTCGATCGCGGCGTCGACGTGCTCGTCGTCGACACGTCGCACGGGCACTCGCGCACGGTCCTCGACACCGTGGCCAAGGTGAAGGCCAACTTCGAGATCGAGGTCATCGCCGGCAACGTCGCCACCGCCGAGGCCACCGAGGCGCTGATCCAGGCCGGCGCCGACGCCGTCAAGATCGGCATCGGCCCCGGCTCGATCTACACCACCCGGGTCGTGGCCGGCATCGGCGTGCCCCAGATCACCGCCATCTTCGACTGCGCCCAGGTGGCGGCCCGCCACCAGGTGCCGGTGGTCGCCGACGGCGGCGTGCAGTTCTCCGGCGACGTGGCCAAGGCGCTCGCCGCCGGCGCCGACACCGTGATGCTCGGCAACGCCCTGGCCGGGGTGGAGGAGTCGCCCGGCGAGATCGTCGTGCAGCAGGGCGAGCGTTTCAAGGAGTACCGCGGCATGGGCTCCCTCGGCGCCATGCAGGGCCGGTCGTTCTCGAAGGACCGCTACTTCCAGGGCGCGGTGGAGAGCGGCAAGCTCGTGCCCGAGGGCATCGAGGGCCGGGTGCCCTACAAGGGCCCGATCGCCCCCGTCCTGCACCAACTGGTCGGTGGCCTCCGCCAAGCGATGGGCTACTGCGGTGCCGCCTCGATCTCGGCCCTGCAACGGGACGCCCAGTTCATCCGCATCTCCCCGGCCAGCCTCCGGGAGAGCCATCCCCACGACGTCCTGATCACCAAGGAAGCCCCCAACTACCGTGTCTGAGGGCCTCACTCCGCGGGCTGCGTTCGGCGGCTCCGCATACAGCTCGTCACCTTCGCTCGCTCCGCTGGCGCTTCGCAGCATCGGAAGATGGGGTTTCGTGGGGCGCCGTGTGAGGATCTCGGCGTGAGCAGCTCGTTCGACACGGTCCTGGTGGTCGACTTCGGCGCCCAGTACGCACAGCTGATCGCCCGGCGGGTGCGGGAGGCGCACGTCTACTCCGAGATCGTCCCCCACACGATCACCGCCGCCGAGATCGCCGCCCGCCGCCCGGCCGGCGTCATCTTCAGCGGGGGACCCTCGTCGGTGCACACCGAAGGCGCACCTCGCATCGACCCGGGCATCTACGAGCTGGGCACCCCGGTCCTGGGCATCTGCTACGGCGCCCAGCTGGTGGCTCTCCAGCTCGGCGGCGAGGTGGCCCGCACCGGCCGCGGTGAGTACGGACGCACCACCCTCGAGCTCACGTCCGATTCCGTGCTGCTCGGTCCGGCGGTCAGCACCGCCGTGCAGGCGGACGGCCAGACCGTCTGGATGAGCCACTTCGACACCATCACCCGCGCCCCGGCCGGCTTCCGGGCGGTGGCGAGCACCCCGGACACACCCGT
>DASXLH010000423.1:0-5636 GCA_036496335.1 Acidimicrobiales bacterium | reverse complement strand
GTGAGGCCGATTCGTTCTGGACCGTGGTCGACCTCCACGCCCTGACGGTGCCGCACGAGCCGGCCTAGCTCGAGGCCCTTACCCGCCACCACGCCACGATGCTGCTGGCCATCGGCCTCGACCCGGCCGTCGCCACGATCTTCGTCCAGAGTCACGTGGCCGAGCACACCGAGCTGGCCTGGCTGATGGACTGCACGGCCCGCTTCGGGGAGCTGAGCCGGATGACCCAGTTCAAGGAGAAGTCGGAGGGGAAGGCGTTCGTCTCGGCCGGGCTGTTCACCTATCCCGCCCTGATGGCCGCCGACATCCTCCTCTACGACATCGAGCGGGTTCCCGTCGGTGACGACCAGAAGCAGCACATCGAGCTGGCCCGCGACGTGGCCGGGCGCTTCAACGCCCGCTACGGCGCCGTCTTCACCGTGCCCGAGCCGGTGATCCCCAAGGTCGGCGCCCGGATCATGGATCTGCAGGACCCGACCGGAAAGATGGGGAAGTCGCACGACTCCCCGCAGGGCACCGTCTACGTGCTCGACGAGCCGGCCGTGATCGAGCGGAAGTTCAAGCGGGCCGTCACCGACAACGACGGCGAGGTCCGCTTCGACCCGGCCACCAAGCCGGGCGTCTCCAACCTGCTCGCCATCCTGGCCGCCTGCACCGGCGAGTCGCCGGAGACGCTGGCCGACAAGTACGCCCAGTACGGCCCGCTCAAGGCCGACACCGCTGCCGCCGTGATCGAGGCGCTCGCCCCCGTCCAGGCCCGCTACGCCGAGCTGGCTTCCGATCCCGGGCACCTCCACGCCGTGCTCCGCGACGGGGCCGACAAGGCCCGCGCCGTGGCGGCGACGACCCTGGCCCGCGCCCAGAACGCCATCGGCCTCCTCCCCCGCTGACCCATCTGGGTGCCGCCGAAGCACGCACCGGGCTCGAGCGGCACCCAGTTCGGTCCTGGGGGCCGGTCAGTCGTCGTCGGCGGCCTTGAGGGCGTTGGCGACCCGGGGGGTGATGGTCCAACGGCTGGGAGGCAGGTGGTGCTCGCGGGCCCAGGTGACGACCAGCGGGTCGCTGCCGGCCGCGGCCAGCATGTCGGCGCCGATCTCGTCGTGGTGCAGGTAGCTCCCCATCCGCCCCGGCACCCGCTCGCGCCCGACCACCATCGCCGACAGCGTGGCGACCACCCGTGCGGGTGTGCGGAGATGGCTGTCGAGCTTCCCCACGTCGTGGAGCAGGGCGGCGGCCACCACTGGACGGGGCGTCTCGGGACCGAGCGCGGCCACGGTGGCGCGGGCCACGGTGACGGCATGGCGCCGGTCGGGGGCCGAGAGCCGGTCCCAGAGGGCGAGCTCGCGGGCGTCGAGTTGGTCGGCGACCCAGCGCTCGTCGCCGGGGGCCGGCCCACCGGGCCGCAGCGAGCCGGTGAAGCGTCGGGCCAGGTGCAGCCACCGGTCGAGGGCCGGGCTCACAGCGACCGCTCCCACAACCGCAGGGCCGGGTCGAAGACGTGCCCCAGCAGTCCCGGCTTGAGGAAGAACAGCATGAGGAGGATCCCCATCCCGTAGGGACGGAGGCGCAGCCAGCCGGGCCACCAGGCGGCCGGGAGGGCTCGTTCGATGAGGGCGGAGCCGTCGAGGGGCGGGATGGGGAGCATGTTGAACACGGCCAGGGTCATGTTGACGAAGCCGAACCAGAAGACGTAGCGGACGACCAGCGTGAGGTCGTCGATGGTGAAGGCCCGGCTCAGATCGTGGGCGAACAGCCCTCGCAGGGCGAGGGTGGCCACGACCACCAGGGCGAGGTTGGTGGCCGGCCCGGCCAGGCTCACCAGCAGGGCCTGGCGGCGCGGATCCCGCAGGCGGGACACGTTGACGGGAACCGGCTTGGCGTAGCCGAAGGCGCCAACGCCTGACAGCGAGAGGATGACCGGCAGCACCAGCGTGCCGAACGGGTCGATGTGGCGCAGCGGGTTCAACGTCAGCCGACCGGCCCGCTTGGCGGTGTCGTCACCGAACAGGTTGGCGACCGCACCGTGGGCGATCTCGTGCAGCATCACCGAGGGGACGATGACGGCCAGCAGGATGGCGACCCGGCCCCAGTCGACATCGCCCATCGGCGCTCAGGAGCTCACGAGCGGCCGGAGGCGCAGGTGATGCAGAAGCGGGTGGCCGGCATGGCCTCGAGTCGGTCCTCACCGATGGCGGCACCGCAGTTCTCGCAGATCCCGTAGCTGCCCTCGTCGAGCTTGGCCAGCGCCCGCTCGACGTCGTCGAGCGTCTCCTCCAGCTGCTTGACCAGGGCCCGGTTCTCGCCCTGTTCGGCGGCGACCTGCCCCGAATCGGCGAAGTTCTCGTCGTAGGTGGCCACACCGAGATCCTCGAGCTGCGACCGAAGCTGCGCACGCTCCTCCTCCAGCTGAGGGCGCGCGGCGAGGTTGGGCTCGGTGTCAGCCATCGCGGAACGATACCCGTGGGTGTGCCGCCGCCCAGGCTGATCGCAGCCGCTCGGTCGACACCAACGTGTAGCGCTGCGTGGTGGAGATGGAGGCATGGCCGAGCAGCTCCTGGACGACCCGTACGTCCGCCCCGTGGTCGAGGAGGTGGGTGGCGCACGAGTGGCGCAGGACGTGCGGACTCAGCCGTTCGGCCATGCCCACCCGCTGGCCGTAGTGGCGGACCACGCCCCAGGCGCCCTGACGGGAGAGCCGGCCACCACGGGCGTTGAGGAACACGGCTTCGGCGTCGCCCCGGCGGGCCCACCGCTCCGGCTCGAGCGACGGACGCCCGCCGGGGGCCAGCCAGGCGTCGAGGGCCTCGGCGGCCATGCCCATGAGCGGCACCACCCGTTCCTTCGATCCCTTGCCGAAGGCCCGGAGGTAGCCGCCGTGCAGGTCGACGTCGCGCAGGGAGAGGCCGACGAGCTCGCTGATGCGGATGCCCGTCCCGTAGAGCACCTCGAGGATGGCCCGGTCGCGGCGCTCCCGGGGCGAATCGCCGGTGACCGCCGCCAGCAGGGTGGCCACGTCCTCCTCCGGCAAGGCCTTCGGGACCCCCCTCGGCACCCGGGGCACCTCCACCCGCGTGCCGGGATCGCTGGGAGCCTCGCCCTCCTCGGCCAGGAAGCGATGGAGGTTGCGCACCGCCACCGTGGCCCGGGTGACCGACGCCGGCGCCAGCCCGGCGCCCCGCAGGTCGCCGACGTAGGCCTCGAGATCGGCGCCGGTGGCATCGAGCGGTGACCGCCCTCGTGCCTGCAGCCAGCCCACGTAGCGGAGCAGATCGCGGCGGTAGGCGGCGAGGGTGTTGGCCGAGCGACCCCGCTCGACCACCAACCAGGTGAGGTACTCCTCGGCTTCGATCGGCAGCGCACGGGCGGGCGCGCCCGCGGCGTCAGCGGCCAAGAACGGAGGCAGGGTCGACGAGGGGGCGGTCCAGAGCCTCGGCCACGGCCGGATGGGTGACGCCGCCGGCGAGGGTGTTGACGGCCGACCGCAAGCTCGGATGGCGGCGTACCGCCGCCGCCAGGCCGTGCTCCGCCACCGCCGTGACGTACGGAAGGGTGGCGTTGGTGAGGGCGTAGGTCGAGGTGTGGGGAACCGCCCCGGGGATGTTCCCCACCGCGTAGTGGATGACCCCACCCACCTCGTAGACGGGGTCGGTGTGGGTGGTCTCCCGGGTGGTGGCGACGCAGCCGCCCTGGTCGACGGCGATGTCGACGATGACCGCCCCCGGTCGCATCCCCCGGACCATCTCCTCGGTGACCACCGTCGGGGCCCGCCCGCCGGCCACCAGCACCGCGCCGACCACGAGGTCGGCCTCGGCCACGGCCCGCTCCACCGCCCCCCGGTTCGAGGCCAGGGTCATGATCCGTCCCTTGTGGATCTGGTCGACCCATCGGAGCCGGTCGAGGTCGCGGTCGAGCAGGATTACCTCCGCCTCCATGCCGGCCGCGATCCAGGCGGCGTTCCAGCCCACGTTGCCGGCGCCGATCACCACCACCCTGGCCGGGCGCACGCCCGGGGCCCCGCCCAGCAGGACGCCCCGGCCGCCGTGGACGGATTCGAGCCAGTGCGCCCCGATCTGGGGCGCCATCCGCCCGGCCACCTCGCTCATCGGGGCCAGCAGCGGCAGCCGACCGTCGGCGTCCGCGACGGTCTCGTAGGCCAGGCCGGTCGTGCCGGCCTCCAGCAGCGCCCGGGTCAGCTCCGGCTCGGCAGCCAGGTGCAGGTAGGTGAACAACGTGAGATCGGCCCGCAGGAAGCGGTGCTCCGAAGGCTGGGGCTCCTTCACCTTCACCACCAGCTCGGCCGACCACGCTCCCTGCGTGTCGACCAGCTCGGCGCCGGCCGCCTTCATCTCGTCGTCGCCGATGGCCGAGCCGGCCCCCGCTCCGGCCTCGACCAGCACGCGATGGCCGTGGGCCGTCAGCTCCCGCACGCCGTCGGGCGTGATCGCCACCCGGCGTTCGCTGTCCTTGACCTCGGTCGGAACCCCGATCAGCACCCCTGCAGCTTTCCCGTTCCCACCCTCGACATGTGCCATGGGCCGCACGCCTCCACGGGACGCCGCTCAGGGGTCGAGGCGGTCCCTGGCCAAGAGGAGGCCGATGATCGTCTTCGAGTCGCGGATGCGGCCGTCGGCCACCATCGCCGGGACGGCCGACAGCTCGACCCGCTCGATGGTCATGGCCAGCTCCTCGGCGCCGTGCCGATCGAGGGCGGTGGGCTCGAGACCGGTGGCGAGGTAGACGTGGCAGACCTCCTCCAGCAGCCCGACGGCGGTCCAGAACGACGTCAGCAGCTGCAGCTGGCCGGGGCGGTAGCCGACCTCCTCGGCCAGCTCCCGGCGGGCCGTCTCCTCGGTGGGCTCACCGTCGACATCTCGCAGCCCGGCCGGGATCTCGAGGACCACCTCGCCCACCGCCGCCCGCCACTGGCGCACCAGCACGGCCCGACCGTCGGCCAGCACCGGCACCACCGCCACCGCTCCCGGATGGCGGACCACCTCGCGTTGGAAGCGATCGCCGTCGGGTCCCTCCACGTCGACCGACTCCACCCGCATGCCGCGCCCGATGTCGAGGAGGCGACGGGCACCGACGATGCGGAACCCGGGCGTCACCACCGGGCTCAGACCGTGACGTCGAGCAGGCGGGGGCTGCGGCCCTCCGCCCGGGCGGCGGCGGCGCCCATCAGGCCCCGGAACAGCGGTGCCGGCCGGTCGGGCCGGCTCTTGAACTCGGGGTGGGCCTGGGTCCCGACCCAGTACGGGTGCCCGGCCAGCTCGATGAACTCCACCAGCCGCTCGTCGGGGGACACGCCTGAGCACACGAAGCCGGTGCCGTCGAAGCGGGCCCGGAGCTTGGGGTTGAACTCGTAACGGTGCCGATGGCGCTCGTACACGAGCTCGGAGCCGTAGGTGCGGGCCACCAGAGAGCCGGGCTGCAGCTTGGCCGGGTAGGTGCCGAGGCGCATCGTCCCCCCGAGATCGACGACCTCCCGCTGGGCGTCCATCAGGTCGATCACGGGATAGGGGGACGACCGGTCGAACTCGCTCGAGTTGGCGCCGGTCAGGCCGAGCACGTTGCGGGCGAACTCGATGGTCATGACCTGCATGCCCAGGCAGAGGCCGAGACACGGGATCTCGTGC
>DASXLH010000422.1:0-5812 GCA_036496335.1 Acidimicrobiales bacterium | reverse complement strand
TCCCGATCCACCTGCCCGATCGTGCCAAACCTCGGCCCGACCCACCGACCTTTGCTGCGCGACCGCCCGTCCAGACCTACAGCACCGTTTCGAGGCCGTCGGCGCGGTCACGGGCCGGGCCGGTGGCCATGGCCAGGTTGTGGCAGGTGTTGACGTGGGCCACGTGCGTGAACGCCTGAGGGAAGTTGCCCATGAGCCGCTTGGCGGTCGGGTCGTACTCCTCGGAGAGCAGACCGACGTCATTGGCCAGGCCGCTCAGCCGGGTGTGGATCGCCGTGGCCTCGTCGATCCGGCCCTGGAGGATGAGGTTGTCGGCCAGCCAGAACGTGCAGGGGAGAAAGGCGTTCTCGCCCCCCGGGAGCCCGTCGATGGTGCCCTGGCTGTCCTCGCCGTAGCGATAGACGAACCCGTCGCGCACGAGATGCCGTTGGACGGCAGCCACGGTGCCGATCACCCGGTCGTCGCTGGCCGGGAGGAAGCCGACAAGCGCGGTCATGAGCAGGCTGGCGTCGAGCTCCGGCCGGTCGAAGGACTGGGTGAAGGTCTTGCGATCGGCGTCGTACCCGTGGGCGCAGACCTCGGCGTGGATGTCGGCACCGAGCGCCCGCCAGCGGTCGGCCGAGCCGGGCAGCTGGAACTCCTCGATCGAGCGCGCCGCCCGGTCGGCCGCCACCCAGGCCATCACCTTGGAGTGGGTGAAGTGGCGGCGCGGCCCACGCACCTCCCAGATCCCCTCGTCGGGCTCCCGCCAGTTGCCCTCCAGGAACTCCATCAGGGCCATCTCGAGATCCAAGGCGCTCGGATCCGCGGGGATACCGGCCCGACGGGCCTGGTAGAGGCTGTCGACCACCTCCCCGTAGACGTCGAGCTGGAACTGGGTGCTGGCGGCGTTGCCCACCCGCACCGGCCTCGACCCCTCGTAGCCGGCCAGCCAGTCGAGCTCGTACTCGTTCAGGCGGCGCTCGCCGGCGGCGCCGTAGAGGATCTGCAGCTGCGACGGCGCGCCGGCCACCGCCCGCAGCAGCCAGTCCCGCCACGCCACCGCCTCGGCCTCGTAGCCGGCCATCATCAGGGAGTAGAGCGAGAAGGTCGCATCCCGGAGCCAGCAGTAGCGGTAGTCCCAGTTGCGGACGCCACCCAGCTGCTCGGGCAACGAGGTCGTCGATGCCGCCACGATCCCGCCGGTGGGTGCATAGGTCAGGGCCTTGAGCGTGATGAGCGAGCGGAGCACGCCTTCGCGGTGCATGTCGGGCGTGCGGCAGCGGTCTGACCACTCCCGCCACCAGGCGTCGGTCTCGGCCAGGGCCTGCTCCGCGTCGATCGGGTCGGGCGGCGGGAGATGTGAGGGCCCCCCGGTCAAGACGAACGGCACCCGGTCTCCGGGCCCGACCGAGAAGTCGGCGGTGGTGGTCAGATCCTCCCCCCGCGTCGGCACCGGGGTCCGGAGCTGCAGGGCGGCCGGGCCGGCGATGGCCCGGATGCCCCCGTCGAGCCGCCGGACCCAGGGAACCGTCAGGCCGTAGTCGAAGCGCATGACCAGGTCCATGTGCATCGGCACGCGACCGCTGACGCCTTCCACGATCCGCACGACGTCGGGGTTCTGGCCCCGCACCGGCATGCAGTCGATCAGGCGCACGACCCCCTCTGGCGTGGTGAACTCCGTCTCGAGCACGAGCGTGCCCGGTCGGTAGCGGCGAGTCGTCCGGATGGGGCTCGCGGCCGGGGCGATGCACCAGTGCCCGTTGTCGTGGGTGCCGAGCAGCGCCGCGAAGCACGCCGCCGAGTCGAAGCGGGGCAGGCAGAGCCAGTCGATGCTGCCGTCGATCCCCACCAGGGCCGTCGTCTCCGTGTCGCCGATGACGGCGTAGTCCTCGATCCTCATGCGTCCTTTCCTGCAGGGTCAGTCCTCACCGGAGCGGAGTCTTGCCACGGTGGCCGCATCCCAGACCTCGCCCCCGATCATCCACTGGCCCTGCTCGGTCTCGAGGACCCGCACCCAGGTCATCTTGCGAACGGGCTCACCCCAGATCTTCACCAGGGCGTCGGTGGTGGCGGTCATCATCTCCCGCTTCTGCTCCTCGCTCCAGACGCCCTTGATCAGGTGGATGTCGACCAGCGGCATGGCGGCCTTTCCTCTCGCTCGGTGTTACCTCGATGGAGTACGGATGGGAGCGCCCTCCGGATGGGGACGGACCCGGGATCGGCGTTCAGGACGGCTCGAGGTGTCGACTCATGCCCAGTCGTGGTCCGGAACCGCCGAGGACGTAGCGGGCGGCGTGGCGGCCGGCCAGACGCCCGAAGACCAAGCCCCGCAAGACCGACGTCGCCCCGGTGTACTTGCCGTGGTAGAGCCCGGTGATCTCCCCGGCGGCATACAGGCCGGGCACGGGGGCGCCGTCGTGGGTCACCACCCGGCCGTCGAGGTCGGTGGCCAGGCCGCCGAAGGTGAACACGTTGGAGCACTGCAGCGGCCAGGCCACGAACGGGGGCCGGTCGACCGGGTTCGCCCAGTTCGACTTCGGGGGCGACGCCGTCGGGGCGGCCTTGCCGTCGAGGCGCAGGGGATCGAACGTGCCCGGCCCCACGGCGGCGTTGTAGCCGTCGACGGTGGCGGCCAGCGCGGCGGGCGGGACGCCCATGGCCGTCGCCAGCTCGCCGACGGTGGGGGCGGTGAGGGGCGCCTCGGTGGTCTGCACGATGTCGTCGAACCGGGGGAGCTCGAAGAGGCGCTGGTCGCCCACGATCCAGGCCTGCCGGCCGTCGAGCTCGAGGATGCGGCGGGCCACCGACTCGTACTGCTCGTCGACGGTGGCGACCCCCTCGTCGACGAAGCGCCGGCCCTCACCGTCGACCAGCAGGGCGTAGGGATAGACCATCACCACCGCCTCCTCCCGGGGGGAGCGGGGGTCGACCGGCTCGGCGTGGAACCGCTCCCACTCCCCTGCCGGCCCGGCGCCCACCTCGAGGGCCATGCGGATGCCCTCGCCGGCGTTGTAGGTGCCGCCCACCGCTACCGTGCGGACCGAGCGGCCGACGTAGCGGGTCATCATCTCGGAGCTGCCCTCGAAGCCCCCGGCGGCGATCACCACGGCCATGACCGATCCGAGTGCCGAGTAGCCGTCCTCGCCCCGCACCCAGAGACCGTCGACCGACCCGTCCTCGGCCAGGGACAGCTTCCAGGCCGTGCTCCGGTAGGCGATCGAGGCTCCCGCCGCCTCGGCCTGGTGGAGGAGGGTGTCGAGCAGGACCCGCCCACCGCCCACCGGCAACAGCCGGGGCCGGGCCTGGGTGAGGAAGATGGTGGGAAGCTCCTCGAACTCGACCCCCTTCTCGCTCAGCCACCGCAGGGTGGGCCCGGCCTCGTCGGCCAGCCGCTGGGCGTAGGCCCGGTCGACCTGGCCGCCGGCGTGGGTCACGAGATCGTCGACGAAGCCGAGGGCGGGGGTGTCGATGTCGGTCATGCGCAGATAGGCCGCCGTCCAGCGGGAGTTGCCGCCCCGCATCTCCGGGGTCGACCGCTCGAGGACGAGGACCCGCAACGTGCGGCCGAGGGAGGCTGCCTCTTCGAGGGCGGCGGCGGCCGCGGCCGAGCCGGCCACCCCGCAGCCGATCACCACCAGGTCGAAGTCGGGACCGGCCTTGTCGTCGCCCGAGGTCGGCACCGTCAGTCGACCCGGTACGTCTCGTCGAGCGAGCGCCAGACATCCATGCCCGTGAGCCGGTTGCGCTCCGCCATGGTGACGATCCGATCCTCCACCCGGGTGCTGTCCCCATCCGCCGCCAGCGCCCGGAGCACGTCCTGCATGGCCTTCATCGCCGCCCGGGCGGCCAGGTTGGCGTAGATGACGAGGTCGAACCCGAGCCGGCCCAGCTCGTCGCGGCTCACCGTGGGCGTCTTGCCACCCTCGACCATGTTGGCCACCAACGGGCCGGGCACCTCGGCGCCGATGCGGGCCAGTTCGTCCGGCCCGAGGGGGGCCTCGACGAAGATGGCGTCGGCCCCGGCGGCCTTGTAGGCGCGGGCCCGGTCGATCGCGGCGTCGAGGCCTTCCACCGCCCGGGCGTCGGTCCGGGCGATGATCACCAGATCGGGATCCCGCCGGGCTTCCTGCGCCGACTCCAGCTTGGCCAGCATCTGACCGGTGGGCACGACCTCCTTGCCCTCGAAGTGGCCGCACCGCTTCGGGTCGACCTGGTCCTCGAGCTGGATGGCGGCGACACCGGCCCGTTCGTAGGCCTGCACCGTCCGGCGGACGTTGAGGGCGTTGCCATAACCGGCGTCGGCGTCGGCGATCACCGGCAGGTCGACGGCGTCGCAGATGCGGCCCACCTCGGTGACCACGTCGGTCATCGAGGTCAGTCCGAGGTCGGGCACGCCGAGCGACCAGTTCGCCACCCCGGCGCCGCTCACGTAGACCACGTCGAAGCCGCAGTCGGCCACGATGCGCGCCCCTAGGGCGTTGGCCGCGCCCGGGGCCAGCACCGGGGCCGATCCGGCCAGCAGGGCCCGCAGACGGGCTCCCGGGCTCGTCGGCCCGCTCACGGTCGCGGCCCGCGTCCGGGGGACGACCCGTTCCCGTGCTCCGACCGTCTCGTCAACTCGTCCACGGCGTCCTCGCTCACAGTCCGGCCGGCCGGCCCCGGCCGAAGACCTCCAGGTTGGTCCCCAGCACACCACGGGCGGCATCGCTGCACAGGTACCCGACGGCGTCGGCCACCTCGTCGGGCTCCATCCAGGTGGACTGGTCGCCGCCCAGGCCGGCGGTCATGGGCGTCCGCACGGGTCCCGGGCTGACGGCGTTGATGCGCACGCCCCGGCCCCCGAACTCGGCGGCGAGGGCCCGGGTCAGGCCCAGCACGGCGTGCTTGGCGGCGATGTAGGCGACCCGGTCGGGCCCGCCCCGGTCGGCCCAGATCGAGGCCACGTTGACGACGACGCCCTCGCCCCGATCGGCCATGACCGGCACCACCTCCCGGCAGAGCAGGAAGGCGGCCCGGGCGTTGACGTCCATCTCCAGGTCCCAGTCGTCGATGGTGTGGTCCCTCAACGGCTTCTTGTGCATGACCCCGGCGTTGTTGACCAGCACATCGACCGGCCCCAAGGTCGACACCGCCGTCGCCACCGCCGCGAGCACCGCATCGACCGACCGCAGGTCGACCCGCACCGGCACCACCGGTGCCGAGTTCGAGCCCAGGGCCGAGAGCCCGGCGACGGTCGCGTCGACGTCGAGGGCGGCCACCGCCGCGCCGTCCTCCACGAACCGCCGCACCACTACCTGGCCGATCCCCCCGGCCGCCCCCGTCACGAGCGCAACCCGCCGTGCACCCACCTCTACTCGAGCTCACCCGCGCGCAGTCGGCGGACGTGGTCGAGGGTGAACACCTCACCCCCGATCATCCACTGGTCCTCCTCGGTCTCGATGATCCGCACCCAGGTCAGCTTCTCGACCGGCTTGGCCAGGATCCGCCCGCACATCTCGGTGGCGGCCTCCATGAGCTGACGCTTCTGCTCCGGGGTGCACGACCCCTTGATCACGTGGATGTCGATCAGCGGCACCGGACCCCCTTCGTCGGACGAGCCACAGGGTAGGTGCGGTCATGACCGGTCGAGGAGGGCGGTGAGGCGGAGCTCGAGCTGGTCGACCCGATGGCGCAGCAGCTCGACCTGGGCCTCGAGCCCGAGGTCGCGCTCGACCTTGTTCTGGATGCGGGGCGAGCGCTCCGCCCGGGCGGTCACCTCGTCGAGGTTGACCAGGCGCTGGGGGCCGTGGGGGCCGTCGACGAGGCGGGAGCGCACCTGGCCGCTCCGGTA
>DASXLH010000421.1:0-3352 GCA_036496335.1 Acidimicrobiales bacterium | reverse complement strand
GACGACGAGGACGCCCTCGGCCCTCGGGGCGGCACGGGCTACGGCGTGCGCACCCTGCTGGCGCTGGCCGAGAGCTTCCGCAAGCCCGCCTGAGAGACTCAGCGGACAGGTCACGTCCTGGGCTCTCTGCTCGTGGCGCCTTCGGCGCCGGGCCGCTCGAGCCACGGGTCCGCCCATCGGCGCACCCTCTGAGCCCCGGCACGTGCGGATCGGCGGCGACTGAAACGGCTGGGCGCCGGACCCGGGGGGGCCGGCCGACGCCCAGCCGCGACACGCGGTGTCGAGCACTGTTTCTACTAGATAACTAGTGCCAGACACAGACCAACCGGGATTGAGCAACGTTTCCAGTTGGCCGCTACGGTCCCCCCGGCTTCGCCACAGGAGCGAAGGGACATGGGGGAGACCACTTGACTCGGCACTCATCTCGAACGTTGGCGGTGACGGCGCTCATCGCGGCGCTGGCACTGCTCGGCGCGGCGTGCGGCTCGTCCAGCAAATCCGACGCCAGCGGGTCGACGGGTACGACCCAGCCGCCGCCGACGGGCACGCCCTTGAAGATCGGCTGGATGTCGACGCTCACCTCCTCGACCGTCTCCGGTCCGAACGCCGGCAAGGACGGCATGGATGCCTGGGTGAAGTGGACGAACGGCCATGGCGGCATCAACGGCCACCCGGTCGAGGTCGTCGCCTATGCCGACGACAAGGCGGATCCCGCCGTCGGCCTGGCGGCCGTCAAGGACATGGTCGAGAACGAGCACGTGATCGCCATCGTCGGGTCCTCCGCCGGCAACACCCAGCAGACGTGGGCGCCCTATGTGCTCTCGAAGCGCATCCCGGTGATCAGCGGCAGCCTCATCGACGCCACCTGGTTCACGAACGCGATGTTCTACCCGGTGGGCGGCTCGGTGGTCACCAACACCTGGGGCCAGATGAAGTCAGCGGCCGAAGCCGGCATGAAGAAGGTCGGCGTGCTGCTGTGCACCGAGGTGGCGGCCTGTGCCCAGGCCCAGCCGCTGTTCAAGGCCAACGCCACCGCGGTGGGCATGGAAGAGGTCTATTCCGCCCTGGCCTCCGAGACGCAGGCCAGCTACACGGCTGAGTGTCTGGCGGCCAAGAACGCCGGGGCCGAGGCGGTCGCCAACTTCACCAACCCGACCGTGATGGCGCGGGACTGTGCCCGGCAGAACTACAACCCGGTGTGGATCAGTGCCGACATGGGGCCCAGCCTCTCGCTCATCAAGCAACAGCCGTCCCTCGGCTCGGCGCTGGGTTCGTCCGAGCAGTGGAACTGCCAGGACCAGTCCCTCACCGTCCAGCCGGCCAAGGACCTCGACGCCGCCCTGAAGGAGTTCCACCCCGAATGGACGCCCAGCGGCAAGAACTACGACCTGTTCAGCTCCGGTGTCTGCACCGCCTGGGCCGGTGGCATGGCCTTCGCCAAGGCGATCGAGAACGCCGGCGTGACCGCGACCGCCACGGCGACGAACGAGGACGTGATCAAGGGCCTGTCCATGTTCAAGGACGAGACCCTGGGTGGCATCACCTCACCCCTCACCTTCGCCGACGGCTCGAAGCCCAACGCCCAGGTGACGTGCACCTACCTCTCCAAGTGGGCCAACCAAAAGCTGGTCTCGGTTCCGGGACCCGACGGCCTCTGGACCTGCAACCCGTAGCGATCGACCGTCGTCTCCGGGGTGGACGGTGGCAGCGACCGCCATCCACCCCGGGCGCGGCGCCTCTTCAGGCCGGGTGGATGAGAGGCCGGGACAGCCGGGCGGCGCGGCGGATGAGCGCCAGCTCGTTGAAGGCGTCCCGCTGGGCCCGTAGGTGGGCGTCGAGATCGTGGCGGGTGGCTTCGAGGTGGGCCTCGATGGCGTGACGTCGATCGGCCAGCGCATCGGCGGCCTGCACGCCGAGGGCGGTCAGCCGCGCCGCCGCCGCGTTCCACCGGGTCCGGAACATGCCGAGGTCGAAGTGCCCGGCTCGCAAGAGGTTCGAGGTGAGGATCTCCTGGGTCGGCTGCTTCAGCCCGCGGACGATCCCGACCTTGCTCAGGAGCCAGAGCGCGTAATAGGTGGGATCCCACTCGTACCAGCGGAACCCCTGGCGGGCCGACGCCTGGTAGTGGTGGTGGTTGTTGTGCCACCCCTCGCCGTTGGTCACCAGCGCGATGAGGAACGAGTTCCGGCTGGTGTCGGATGTGGCGAACCGGCGCCGTCCGACGATGTGGGCCAGTGAGTTGACGAGGAAGGTGCCATGCCACACCAGCACGGTCGACAGCCCGAAGCCGACCACCAGCCCGGCCCAGCCGCCGATGGCGAAGCTCAGCACCGCCAGGGTCAGCGGGGCGACCCAGTCGTGGCGGTTCAGCCAACGGAGCTCCGGATACTTGGCGAAGTCCTTGATCCGGGATTCGTCGGTAGGCGAGTACCGGTCGCACATGATCCAGGTCATGTGGCTCCACCAGAACCCGCGGATCGGTGAGTGGATGTCCTGATCAGTGTCGGATTGCTGGTGGTGGTGGCGGTGGTGGCCGGCCCACCACAGTGGACCCTTCTGCAGCGCCATGGTCCCGCCGGTCGCCATGACGAGCTGGCCCCAGCGGGGAAGGCGGTAGGCCCGGTGGGCGAAGTACCGGTGGTAGCCCGCCGTGATGAAGAAGATGCGGACGAAGTAGAGGACGGCGGCGAGGGCGAGCGCCCGGGAGGGGACCCCGGTCCAGATCATGGCGAGCGGGAGGAGGTGCAAGGCGAGGAACGGCGCCGAACTGATCCAGTTGATCCGTTCGTCAGGGGCAAAGGACTGGGACAAGGAGCCTCCTGGGCGGGAATCGGTCAGCCTACCTACCCGTAGGTAGGGCGAGGGTTCACCCGGGACGAGCTCCTCCCGAGGCGAGGTGCACGCTCTCAGGGGCCCGAGCGCTCTGTGAGTAGCGTCGGAGCGTGAAGCAGAAGAAGCGGTGGAGCGACTTCACCCCGTCGCAACGCCGGGCCATCGTCGTCGCCGCGGTCATTGAGGTGGTGTTGACCGCGACCGCGCTCACCGACCTGGCGAAGCGACCCCGTGGCCAGGTGCACGGGGCAAAGCCGTTGTGGGTCCTGGGTTGCGTGGTTCAGCCGATCGGACCGATCGCCTATCTGGCCTTCGGTCGGAGCCGGCCCCCTCTCGCTGACTAGTCCGTCTGGCGGTCGAGCCCGACTCGTCAGGCTTCGAAGTCCACCACGACCTTGATGTCGTCGGGCTGGCGGGTCAGGGCGTCCTCGATGTTCTCGGGCCGCACCCGGCGTGAGATCAACCGACTCAGCCAGACCCGGTCGGCGGACGCGAGGACCCCGGCTGCCCGGTAGAAGTG
>DASXLH010000420.1:0-4429 GCA_036496335.1 Acidimicrobiales bacterium | reverse complement strand
CGGCCCGACATCCGTCAGTCTGACATGGAAGACCATGAAACGCAATCTGATGGCCTCAGAAGGGTGGTCAGCCGCCGAAGCGAGAGGCGAAGCCGATCCGCAGCGCCGGTCGGAACCACTGCTCGACGGCCGAGTAGGCCGAGCCGAGGACGCGATCGAGGTTGGCCTCGTCGACCAGGGCGATCGGCAGCTGGCCCACGAGGTAGACGGCGTCCTCGTCGCCGATGCACAGCCACAGCCCGCGGGCCTCGCGGTTGCGGAGCAGGAGATGGGCGTAGAGCTCCGCTTCGTTCTCCTCCGGCGCCGGCATGAGGTAGGTCTCGATGTGCAGCGCCCGCTGGCCGAGGGTCAGCCAGACGGTCGTGAAGTCCTTGGTCTCGCCGGCCATACGGACGTACCACCGGCGCTCCCCCGGTTCGGCCCGATCGACGGCGACGAGGGATTCGTGTTCGGCCAGCATCGCCTGCAGCCAGCCGTCGACCGCCGACTCCAGGGCGTCGAGCTCCTCGGGCGAGGCCGCCGGCATCCCGTCGAGGTACACGCGTCAGGCCGTTCGGCGATCCGACCGGCCCGGGCGCCGATGCCCGGCCGGTGCCACACCGCCTTGCCGTTCGGTCACGCGCACAGGAGGCGCTCCCGGCTGGCGAGGTCGGCGTAGACCCGGCGCAAGCGGGCCGCAGCGGTCGACCAGGTGTAGCCAGCCGCTCGGTGCGATGCCGCCCGGCCCATCGAGGCGGCGACCTCGGGCTGACGCAGGAGGCAGTCGACGGCGCTGGCGTAGTCGACCGGGGCTCGGCCCTCGACCAGCAGGCCCGTCACGCCGTCGTCGACGATGGTCCGCAAACCCCCGACCGCCGCCGCCACGACCGGACGGCCGCAGGCCGCCGCTTCCAGGGCCACGAGCCCGAAGGACTCGGTGCGGCTGGGCACGAGCACGACGTCGGCGGCCCTGTACCAGGTCGACAACAGGTGATGTGGCTGCGGATCGACGAAGCGCAGCTGGCGCCGGACTCCGAGCGCATCGGCCAGATCGAGCACCTTGGCCAGCTCGGCCGGGCCGCCCGGCCCGCTCGGCCCGCCGACCACGACCAGCTCGGCCGACGGGTCCCGGAGCTCGGCCAGGGCCGTGACGGCCACGTCGAGGCCCTTGAGGGGTTGGATCCGACCCACGAACAGCAGCACCGGATGCTGCGCGGCCCCCCGCCCGCCGGCCATCGAGACCCGGGAGGCCCGGGTCCAGCCCAGCGCGGCCCGGGCACCGTCGCGGTCGCCCGGCGAGAAGAAGGCATGGTCGACGCCCGGAGGCACGACCTCGATGCGGTCGGCGGCGGCGCCGTAGTGCCGCTGCAGGTCGGTGGCCTCCTCCTCGCTGTTGGCGAGGATGACGTCGCTGCAGCGGATCACGTCGGTCTCCGCCTGCACCCGGTCCCAGGACTCGTCCACCTCGGCCTCGGCCTTGACACGGGCGAGGGTGTGGAAGGTCGATACCAGCGGTAGGCCGAGCTCGTGCTTGGCGGTGTGCCCGACCATGCCCGACAGCCAGTAGTTGGCGTGCAGGGCGTCGACCCGCTCGCCCTGGCCGAGGTGGTCGATGACCCCGCGGGTGAACTCGTCGACGACGGCGGGGAGGTCCTCCTTGGCCAGCTCGGCCTGCGGTCCGGCCGGCACGTGCAGCACGCGCACGCCGGGCTCGACCCGCACCTCGGCCGGCAGCCCGTCGGCCCAGGCCCGGGTGTAGACGTCGCAGGCCACGCCCGCCTGGGCCAGCGAGGACACCAGCTCGCGCACGTAGACGTTCATGCCGCCGCTGTCACCGGTGCCGGGTTGGACGAGCGGGGAGGTGTGGAGCGAGATGACGGCCAGGCGTCGCACGGGACCTGCACCCTACCGCCGAGGTCGGGATTCCGACCCGGTCGGGGACCGCCGCGGGCTCAGCGCAGCAGCGCGTCCACGGTGGCTTCACCGGTCCGGTAGCGCCGGGTGATCTCGGCCTGGATCGAGTCGATCCGGTCATGCAGGGAACGGCGCTGGGCCGACACGTCGGCCTCGAACCGACCGAGCTCCGCCACCAGCTCGGCGACCTCGCCGTCGGAGAGCTCGGCGAGGTGGGCGAGCGTGTTCGAACCGGCGATGGCGTCGAGGTCGTCGAGGTCGATCCCCTCGGCGTCGGGGGCCATGAGCTGCGGCAGCCGCCCGTTTCCGGCCGGACGGCCCCGGCCGCTCAGGGCCGCCGTGAGCTCGGCCACCAGCGCCTCGTCACCCACGGGTCGCTCGCCGCCCTGGGCCCGACGGCGCTGCTCGACGCCCACCAGGTCGAGGCGGCCCTGCGCCATGCGGCGGCGATAGGAGAGCGCGACCTCGAGGTCCTGGCACTCCGAGCGCTTGGCCCGCAGGTCGGCCATGTCGAGTGCGGCGACATCGCCCACATAGGCGTCGTCGAGCACCCGGGCCAGCGCGTCATCGTCCACGTGCGGAGGCTACCGCCGTGTCCACCCCCACCCCGTGACGACCCGCTTCACCGCGAAACCCCGGTGCTACGTTCCGGCAGTTCTCCGTCTCTCCTGTAGGAGGAGTCATGAGCATCTTCACCCGTGATGGCCTCGACTTCCTGGCCCGGTACGGCCATGTGATCTCGGGCATCACCTGGATCGGCTTGCTCTATTACTTCAACTTCGTCCAGACGCCGGCGTTCGCGGCGTTCGAGGCGGGGCCACGGAACGAGGCGTTCTCCAAGCTCGTGCCGAGGGCCCTCTGGTGGTTCCGGTACGGCGCCCTCCTCACCCTGCTGTTCGGTCTGTCGATCATCGTGCTCACCAAGGACATGCGGGGCGACTACTGGAAGTCGGCCGCCGGCCTGAGCATCTCCACCGGCATCGTCTACGCCGTGGTGATGTTCGCCAACGTGTGGGGCGTCATCTGGCCCAACCAGAAGATCGTGATCGCCAACGCCAGGAACGTGCTGGCCGGCAACGAGGCCGACCCGGCGGCAGCGTCCGCTGCCCGGAAGGGCGCCTGTGCCTCCCGGACCAACACCCTGCTCTCGATCCCGATGCTGTTCTTCATGGTGGCGACGAGCCACTTCATCGCCTTCGCCTCCGACAAGGGCAAGCCGTTCTTCGACACCAGCAGCGCCGGGCACCGCGTCATCTACTACGTCATCGCCCTCGCCATCGTCATCGTGGCGGAGACGATCGCCCTGCGGGCGCCGGCGGTCGGCAAGCCCGAGGCCTGGTACATCGACAACCACCGCAACACGATCATCCTCGGCTTCGTCATCACGGCGGTCCTCTACGTCGTCTGGGAGATCCTGTTCGGATGACGAGCCGGCGTCCCCCCCGCCTCCTGCTCCTCGCCGCCGTCGTCCTGGCCGGCATGCTCCCGCTCGCCGCCTGCGGCGGGGGCGGAAGCTCCCCCTCGGCCGCCCAACCCGGGGCCGTGCAGGTGAACGACAACTACTTCACGCCCGGGACCGTCGAGATCCACACGGGCGACACCGTCACCTGGACGTGGACCGGGGCCGCCGATCACAACGTCACCGGGCCGGGCTTCAACTCGGTGACGCAGGGCAAGGGCACGACCTACCAGCACACCTTCACGACGGCGGGCACCATCAACTACGTGTGCACCATCCACTCGGGGATGAAGGGCGTGGTGAAGGTCACGGGCTGACCACCGACCACCGGTGTCACCTCGTGTGGATGAGGTGGGCCACCACGTAGGCCGCCACCGGACCGGCGACCAGCAGGGTGTCGAGCCGGCGCACATACCGGCCAGGGACCGTGGCCGATCCCAACAGGACGCTGCCGGTGGGCGGTCCGAGGGGGCCGAGCAGGGCGATGGTCGCTGCCAGCCATGCGACCCCGTCCTGGCCCAAAGGCGCCACGTTGAGGGTCCAGGCCGCGAAGGCACAGACGCCGACGGCCACCATGCCGGCCATCGGTCCCTCCCACCGTGCCCATGCGCCGCTGCCGACGACGAAGTCACCCACCTCGTAGGCGCAGACCAGCACGACCATGGTGAGGCCGGCCGCCAGCCCCAGCCCGGAGACGAGGACCGGTGCCGAGGCGGCCAGGCCCAGCGCCAGGGAGGCCAGCAGACCGATCCCCAACTCGTCGACGGCCGGACCGGGACCCGGCGAGAACATCCGCACCAACGCCAGCAGGACGCAGGCGCCGGCGGCCGCCGTCAGCAGCCCGGCCGCGCCCGCCACCGCGCCCAGCGGGAGCAGCGCCCCGGCGGCGACGACCGCCCACCGGCGGGCACCGAGGTGGATGCGGACCACCTCGTCGGCGGCGGCCGCCGCCGCCACCGCCATGACGACCGCGAGCGCCGGCCGGGACCAGGCCGCCGCCCCGGCCGCCACCGCGAACCACAGGACGCCGAGACGGATCTTGGGGCCGCCGATGTCGGGGACCACGAACAACGGGAA
>DASXLH010000419.1:0-8316 GCA_036496335.1 Acidimicrobiales bacterium | reverse complement strand
CTGGCTGCCGGCGGGCGATTGACCGCTTCGCGAAAGAGCTGGCCGGGCGGCGCCTTGAACTGGATGACGACTTCGGTGTCGCGCCCCGACATCGCCTTGCCGGTGCGCAGGTAGAAGGGCACCCCGGCCCAGCGCCAGTTGTCGATCTCGCAGCGCAGGGCGATGAAGGTCTCCGTGTCGGAGTGGAGGCGGACCCCGGGCTCGTCCAGGTAGCCGTCGTACTGGCCTCGGACCACCAGGGACGGCTCGATGGGGCTGAGCGAGCGGAACACCTTGTTCTTCTCCTCCCCGATGGGCTTCGGGGCGAGCGCGGTGGGCGGCTCCATCGACATGAACGCCAGCACCTGGAAGAGATGGTTGACGACCATGTCCCGGAAGGCGCCGATCCGCTCGTAGAACGGGATGCGCTGGCCGATCGCCAGGCTCTCTGGCACGTCGATCTGGACGTGGGCGATGTGCTCCCGGTTCCAGATCGGTTCGAAGAGGCCGTTGGCGAACCGGAAGGCGAGGATGTTGAGCGCCGCCTCCTTGCCGAGGAAGTGGTCGATCCGGAAGATCTGGGTCTCGTCGAAGGTGGCGTGCAACATGTTGTTGAGCGCCACCGCCGAGGCCAGATCGGTGCCGAACGGCTTCGAGAAGGCCTCCCACTCCTCGTCGGACACGCCGTGGCGGGCGAACTCGTCGAGCGCCTCACGGGCGTGCTTGCGGAAGGTGTCGTCGTCCAGGTCGTCGAGCGCGGTGCCGAGGATCCGGCAGGCGGGCAGGAGCCCCGCCTGGGCCAGGTGGAACAACCCCGGCAGCAGCTTGCGCCGGGCGAGGTCGCCGGTCGCCCCGAACAGCACCATCACGTGCGGCCGCAACGGCGAGATCAAGCTCGAGTTGATGTCGGTGGGATCGAGCCCCATGCGCGCCGCTCCGAGATCGGGGACCCTGGCCTACCCCGTCACGGTTTCGCCGGGATTACGACCGAGCCATTCTCCGATGAACAGAGGCGTGCGGCGCGGGTCAGGCGGTGACGGTGGCCGGCGCGGGCGTGGGGCGTGACCGCCGGCGCAGGATCCCCCCGGTCCTGCGCCGGTGCGGCCCACCCGGCACCACGAGCACCAGACAGGGCGCGTGGTGCAGAACGTGTTGGCTGACGGAGCCCATCACCACCTGCTTGAGGACCCCGGAGCCGTGGGAGCCCACCACCAGCAGGTCGTAGTTCCCCAGCTCGGCCTGCTCGCACAGGGCCAACCCGGGATCGCCGGGAACCACCATCGTTGCGGCGGCGTCGACGTCGGGGATGGCCTTGGCCGAGGCGGCCAGCTCGAAGCCGGCTTCGGTCATGTGCACGGCGAAGTGGTCGTCCTGGCGGCTGTCGGCGTACGTGCCGATGGGGGCCACGTCGCTGGTGGCCACGCCCGGCGGGGGCGGCTTGACCACGGTGATCAGCGTGATCTCGGCGTCGTCACGGAGCATGGCGCGGGCCTGCTGCGCGGCATGGTGGGAGAGCTCGGACCCGTCGATGCCCACGAGGACTCGCATGGCCGGCAACGGTACCCGAAAAATGTGCCATCCGTCACGAACGCGCCGATCTTTGACAACAGGGCGTGCAACGCGCGAGACCTAGGGGACACGACTCGGGGAGGCACGCATGGCTCGAACCACCGCTCGTTACGGCTGGGTCCCGGATCTTCCCGACCAGCGCGACCATCTCTTCGCCGCCCCGCCGCCCGTCGTGGCCACCCTGCCACCCTCGGCCGATCTCCGGCCCGGCTGCCCCCCGGTCTACGACCAGGGCCAGCTCGGCAGCTGCACCGGCAACGCCATCGCCGGGGCGCTGGAGTTCGACCAGAAGAAGGAGGGGGCGGCCGACGTGTTCGTGCCGTCCCGGCTGTTCATCTACTTCAACGAGCGGACCATGGAGGGCACCGTCAAGTCCGACAGCGGGGCGCAGATCCGTGACGGCATCAAGTCGGTGGCGGCCATGGGGGCGTGTCACGAGGACATCTGGCCCTACGACATCGCCAAGTTCGCGGCCAAGCCGACGAAGGGGGCCTTCTCCGACGCCCGGAAGCACACCGCGGTGAGCTACCAGCGCGTGGCCCAGGACCTGACCCAGCAGCGAGGCTGCCTCGCCGCCGGGTTCCCGTTCGTCTTCGGGTTCACCGTCTACGACTCGTTCGAGAGCAAGGACGTGGCCGCCAGTGGGCACGCCCCCATGCCGGGGTCCGGCGAATCCGTGCTCGGTGGCCACGCCGTGCTGGCCGTCGGCTACGACGATGCCAACCAGTGGTTCGTGGTGCGCAACTCGTGGGGCGACGGGTGGGGCATGAGCGGGTACTTCACCCTTCCGTACGCCTATCTGACCCAGTCCAACCTGGCCAGCGACTTCTGGACCATCCGCTCCGTCCAGGTCTGATCGCTCGCCTCTCAGGACACGACCAGGGGGCGTAAGAGAGCACGCCGATGGGCGGACCCGTGGCCTGAGCGGCCCGGCGCCGAAAGCGCCAGGAGCGGAGAACGCAGGGAGATGCTCGGCGCGGAAGGCGCCGAGATCAGGTCGGACGTGACCTATCCGGTGAGCTGTAGGGCCTCGAACCAGGCGTTGGCCATGGCGGCGTAGCCCGCGGCGTCGGGATGGATGCCGTCGGCGAGTTGGTCCACGGTGACGGCGTCGTGGATGTCGACCAGCTCCACCGCCTCCCCGCGGGCGTCGGCCCGGGCGACCACGGTCGGGAGGGCGGCGTCGTAGGCGTCGACGCGGGCCGCGAGGACGGGGTCCGCCATGGTCGGGATCGTCGCCACCAGTACCTCGGTGCCGGGCAGGGTCGTCGTGATCTGGTCGATGAGGGCGGCGAGGCGGTCGGGGGCGGTGGCGACGGCGTCGTCCTGGACCAGGTCGTTGGTGCCGATCATGAGCAGGACGACGTCGGGCTGGTAGCGCAGCAGCCGGTCGGTGGCGATCGCCGCGATCTGGTCGATCCGCCAACCGTCATGGCCCTCGTGGTCGGTCTCGGTGAGTTCGGTCGGGCCGCTCGACAGGGAACCCACGAAGTCGACCTCCGCGCCCGCCACGGCCAGGTCGCCGGCGAGGGCGGTGCGATAGCCACCCGGGACCATGTAGCCGTCGGTGAGGGAGTCGCCGAGGGCCATGATCGTCACGGCCGGCGTCGGTAGGACGACCGAGGTCGTGTCCTCCGCGACCGTGCTGGCCGACACCGTGCCGGCCGTGCGGGAGTCGGAGGAGGAGATCGGCGTCGACGAGGCCCGGTCCATCGAGGTGAGCCCGAGGCCGCCCAGCGCGGCCAGGCCGGCTGAGGCGACCACCAGCCAGCGACGGATCCTCACGGGTCCACCCGATCATCCGGAGCTTGGAGGCCGCCCCGAGCCGCCTGAGCCGGTCATGTGGACCAGGTGTGGATCCGCGGTGAAGGTGCCGGTTGTCACCCGGGCAGGCCCCGTAGGTTGTCGCGCCGGTCACGGTCAGGAGCTCCGGGACGAGGAGCCCCCACCAGGAGGAACGACGCGACGGTGGGATGAGGGGAAGATCCATGGGGAAGGGCAAGAGGGAATGACCGACTCCCTCGTGGCGCACGGCATCCGCCAGCGCTTCGGCGACCGGGTCGTGCTCGACGACGTCCAGCTCGACGTGCCGCCTGGGCGCGTGATCGGGCTGCTCGGCCCCAATGGCGCCGGGAAGAGCACCCTGTTGCGGATCCTGTTCGGCGTGCTCCAGCCCGATGCCGGACAGGTCGAGTGGCAAGGACGGCCGGCCACCGAGGAGGACCGTCGATCGTGGGGGTACATGCCCCAGGAGCGCGGCCTGTACCGGGGCATGCGGGTGCACGACCAGCTCACCTGGATCGCCCGCTTGCACGGGCTCGACGCCGCCAGCGGTGCGGCCCGCGCCACCGAGCTGCTCGAACGCCTCGGTCTCGGCGACCGCGCTCGCGACAAGGTGCAGGACCTGTCGGGCGGCATGGCACAACGGGTGCAGTTGGCAGCCGCCATGGTCCATGCGCCCGAGGTGCTGGTGCTCGACGAGCCGTTCGCGGGCCTCGACCCGGTCGCCGTCGACTTCCTCTCGGGCGTGATCGTCGACCATGTCCGATCCGGTCGGGTGCTCTTGTTCTCGAGCCACCAGCTCGACCTCGTCGAGGACCTGTGCGAGTCGATCACGCTGCTGCACCGGGGACGGGTCGTGCTCCAGGGCGATCTGCGCCAGCTCAAGGCCGAGAGCACCGACCGCTATCTCCGGGTGGATGCGGCGGTGGACCCCGCCTGGTTCGCACGGGGAGCGGTGGTCGTGGCCGTCGACGCTTCCGGATCCCGCTTGCGACTCGACCCCGGAGTGGACGCGGGGGAGGTGCTCGACGCGGTGCGGGCCCGTGTCCCCGTCAGTGACTTCGGGGTGGAGTCGTTGAGCCTCTCCGAGCTGTTCCTCGCCGCCGCCGGCGAGTCGCCCGAGGCGCTGGCCGGGGAACCGGATGACGTGTTCGCGGCCGAAGCCGACCTCGGGACGCGGTCGAGGTGAGCCGGTGAGGGCCACCCGCCTCGTTGCCGGTCGGGAGCTGCGAGAGGCGTTCCGGCGCCGGAGCTACTGGGCGATCTTCGTCCTCATCCTGGTGGCATCGACGGCGATCGTGGTCCTGCCCGAGGTGCTCGCCGACCACGGCGTCGCCCACCACGACGTCGCCATCGTGGGCGACGCCCCGGCCCTCGCGGAGGCGCTTCGCGCCACCGGTCCGAACATCAACGCCACCATCGCCGTCACCATGGTCCCCGACGAAGGCACCGCCCGCCGCGAGGTGGAGGACGGCACGGTCGACATCGCGGTCGTGCCCGGCGACCATCCGGCCGTCATCGTGCAGGCCGGAGGAAACGACACGCTGGTGGGCGCGGCCGGTCAGGCGCTCGGGATCGTCACCCTGGAGGAGCACCTCCAGGCCGGCGGGCTCTCCCAGGAGCAGATCAGCCAGGTCCTGGCCGTGCCGGCGCCACGGCGGGTCGTGGTCAACGTCGAGACGTCGAACCGTCGCACCGCCTCGTTCGTGGTCTCACTGGTGCTCTACCTGCTGCTGCTCTCGCTCAGCATGCAGGTGGCCACGGGCACGGCCATCGAGAAGGCCAACCGCATCAGTGAGGTGCTGCTCGCCATAGTCCGACCGACCGCGCTGCTGTTCGGGAAGGTGATCGGGGTCGGGATCTCGGGTGTCGTGGTGCTGGCCGCCGGCATCGTGCCGGTCGTCGTCAAGCTCGTCGCCGGCGGCGACCTGCCGGCCGGCATCGGCGGGGCGGTGATCGGCGGGGCCGCCTGGTTCGTGCTGGGTCTCGCCCTCTACCTCACCATCGCCGGGGCGCTCGGCGCCATGGTCGAGCGCCAGGAGGAGGTGGGTTCGGTCGTGACCCCGTTGGCCTCCCTGTTGGTGGCCACGTTCCTCGTGGCCCAGAGCAGCCCGCAGTCGCCCCTGGCGACGGTGCTGGCCTATGTGCCGATCACGTCCCCGTTGTTGGAGCCGGTTCGCATCGCGGTCGGCGCCTCGAGCCCGACGGAGATGGTCGCCTCCCTGGTCCTGCTCGTGCTGGCCATCATCGTGGTCGGCCGGGTGGGCGCGGCGGTGTACGCCCGGGCCGTCGTGCGCAACGACCACCGGGTCCGGTTGCGCGACGTGCTCGGCCAGCCGGTCACCTGACGGCGCCGCAACGAGCCGGGCCCGGTGCCGACCGACCGGGGCGTCCGCCGCGGCCGTCGCCGTCGAGGGCGCCCGGCCTACAGTCGGCTCGGGCCGGTTCGGCGCCGAGAGGCGGCCGTCGCCGGCGGGACGATGACGCAGCGATGCGGGTGCAGCCGGGGCTGGGGCCGCAGGGGGTTGATGCTCGTGGAGATCACGTACACCACCACACCGAAGCTCGAGGAGCTGCGGGACGAGGTCCGGACCTGGCTCGAGGAAGAGATGCCGCCCGAGTACGCGGGCTTCCAGTGGGACTTCGAAGAGGACCCGGACCGGTGGGCGTTCTACCGCCAGTTCTGGAAGAAGCAGGGCGCCCGCCGTTGGCTGGAGCCGAACTGGGCCCGTGAGTACGGCGGGGCCGAGATGTCGCGCCGGCAGCACCGCGTGCTCACCGAGGAGATCAGCCGGCGCCGGGTGGGCGGCTTCGGCGGGATCGGCGCCTCCGTCGGCCCGGCGGTCCTGCGGTTGGGAACCGACGAACAGAAGGCGGCCCTGCTCCCGGGCATGGCGGCCGGCGAGATCATGTGGGCCGAGGGCTACACCGAGCCGAACGCCGGCTCCGACCTCGCCTCACTGCGCACCCGGGCGGAGCCCGACGGCGACGAGTGGGTCATCAGCGGGCAGAAGACCTTCTGCACGGCCGGGCACCACTGCAACTGGATCATCATCGCCGCCCGCACCGATCCGGACGCGTCGCGACGACACCGAGGCATCAGCTACTTCGTGTCGCCGATGGACGTGCCCGGCATCGAGCTCCGCCCCCTCTACAACCTGGGCGACGGGCGCCAGAACCTCGTCTTCCTGGACGAGCTCCGTGTGCCGGGCGACCAACTGCTCGGCGACCTCAACGAGGGCTGGAGCCAGATCTGGTTCGGCCTCGGGGGCGCCCCCATCCCCACCTTCGAGGACCACGACCCCGGTCCCGAGACCGAGTACGAGCCGCCCCTCACCGGACAGGCCTGGATCCTCGACCAGCTCATGGCCTACTGCCGGAGCACGGAGCGCTACGGCGCGCCGATGAGCGACGACCCGCTGGTGCGGGCCCAGCTCACCGAGCTCGCCATCGGCGTCGAGGTCCAGAAGATGCTCGGCTACGAAGGCGCCTGTGAGTACGGGTCCCATCTCCACCAGGCCATCGGCAAGGAGTGGCAACCGGAGTTCGCCCAGATCTGCATGGACATCCTCGGCCCGCTCGGCCTCATCCAGGCGGGGGAGTGGGCGCCGCTGGCCGGCGAGATCGACCGCAACTACCGGCGCTCCTTCGGGAACCACGCCGGGGGCACCTCGCAGGTCAAGCGGATGGTCACGGCCACCCGGGCCCTCGGCCTTCCCCGCTAGCGACGGCCCTTCCCCTTCGAGATCGGGAGCGACATGGCGATCGACCTGAGGTTCACCCCCGAGCAGGAGCACCTCCGCGGCGCGGCCCGGGACTACTTCCAGCGCAACTGCCCCACCACCGTCGTCCGAGAGGTGGAGGACGGCGAGACCGGCTTCGTGCCGGGCATGTGGGCGGAGATGGCGAGGTTGGGATGGCTCGGCATCGCCGTGCCGGAGACCTATGGCGGCTCCGGCGGAGGCTTCCTCGACCTCTTTCCCCTCTACGAGGAGCTCGGCCGGGCCCTGGTTCCGAGCCCCCACCTCGACACCGCCGTGATCGCGGTCGAGACCCTCCTGGCCGCCGGGTCGGACGCCCAACGCGACGAGCTCCTTCCGGCCATCGTCGAGGGCCGCTGCATCGTCAGCCTCGCCCTGCTGGAGGCCAACGGGGGGTTCGGCCGGAGCTCTGTCACGCTGCCGGCGACGGCGCAGGGCGACGACTTCGTGCTCGACGGCACGAAGCTCCTGGTGCCGTTCGCCCCCTCGGCCGACCGGCTGCTGTGCGCGGCCCGCACAGGGACCGGTACCTCGTCCGAGGGCGTCACCCTGTTCCTGGTCGACCCCGGGGCACCGGGCGTCACGCTCAGCCGGCTGCGCACCATCGACGGCGGTCCGCTGTTCGCCGTCGAGCTGGCGGGCGTGACGGTGTCCGCCGCCGACGTGGTGGGGGACGTGGGTCGGGGTTGGGAGCCCCTGGCCCAGGCGATGACCAAGGCAGCGGTGCTGCAGACCGCCACCATCGTCGGTGCCGGTCATGCGGTGCTCGACATGACCAACCAGTACGCCAAGGACCGCGAGCAGTTCGGCAACCCCATCGGTCGCTACCAGGCTGTGCAGTACATGGTCACCGACGTCCTGATCGACATGCACCGGGCCGACCTCCTGGCCCGCCAGGCCGCCTACCGGATCGACGCCGGCAAGCCCTTCGCCCGGGAGGCGGCCATCGCCATCGCCTTCGGCAAGGAGGCCGCCGCCCACCTGCACCGCCAGGCGCACGAGGTCCACGCCGGGGTGGCCTTCATCCTCGACCACGACCTGCAGCTCTACTCCCGGCGCTCGAAGTTCTGGGAGAACAACCTGGGTGACGCTCGCTACCACCACGACCAGTTGGCGCGCGAGCTCCAGCTGGTCTGACGCTGGAGCCGGTCAGCCGGCCGGCGGACCCTGCTCCCCGGTCAGCCTGACGGCGGACCCTGCTCCCCGGTCAGCCTGACGGCGGACC
>DASXLH010000418.1:0-3964 GCA_036496335.1 Acidimicrobiales bacterium | reverse complement strand
GCTGTCGACCTGGAAGGTGGCCATCGCCAACATGGACAGCGCCACGATGACCATGCCGGTGGTGACGACCACCTTGTTGCCCCACCGGTGGACCCACCGGGTGGAGAGCGGGGCCAGGATCATGAGCGCGAAGGCCTGGGGGATCAGGGTGGCGCCCGCCTTGACGGTGGAGTAGCCGAGGACGGTCTGCAGGTACTGCGTCAAGAGGAAGATGCTGCCGAACAGCGTCAGGACCGTGATGGCGATGGCGCCGCTGGCGGCCGAGAACCGAGGGTTCTCGAAGAACCGCATGTTGAGCATCGGGTGGTCGGTGTGGAGCTCCCAGGCCAGGAACAGGCCGAGCACCGTGAAGCCGAGGACGAACATCCCGAGGACCACCGGCGAGCTCCACCCGTGGCCTGGGCCCTCGATGATCGCCCACAGCGTCGCCCCGAGGCCGACGATGGACAGCCCGGCCCCGACCGGGTCGAGCCGCGGCGCCGACGGGTCGCGGGACTCCGGGATGAGGAAGAAGCCGGCGATGAGGGCGGTGATCACGATCGGGACGTTGACGAGGAAGACGGAGCCCCAGGAGAAGTGGGCCAGGAGCAGGCCGCCGGCGATCGGCCCGAGGCCGATGCCGAGGCCGGAGACCCCGGCCCAGATGCCGATCGCCTTGGCCCGCTCGGTCGGGTCGGTGAACACGTTGGTGAGCATCGAGAGCGTCGACGGCATGATGAACGCGCCGCCGACACCCATCAACGAGCGGGTGACGATCAGGACGGAGGCCGACCCGGCCATGGCCGAGGCCAACGAGCCCGTCCCGAACACGATGAGGCCGAAGGTCAGGCCGCGGTAGCGACCGAACCGGTCGCCAAGGCTCCCGGCGGTGAGGAGGAGCCCGGCGAACACGATCGTGTAGGCGTCGACGATCCACTGCAGCTCGCTGGCGGAGGCGCCCAGACCGCCGAGCGGGACGGGCTTGGCCAGAGTCGGCAGGGCGACGTTGAGGATGGTGTTGTCGATGCCGATCACCATCAGGCTCAGGCAGAGGACGAGGAGGATGAACCACCGTCGGGCGTGGACGACCTCGGGGAGCTGGACGTGCTCACGCATGGCTGCACCCCCTCGAGAGGACCGGGCCCGGGCTGGGGAGGGATGGGAAGGCGGGCATCGAGGCACGCTATCGACCGAGTCGACCGCTTCCGCCGGGGTTCCCGGCCGCACCGAAGGGTGCCCGGGGGCGACAAGATGGCACCCCCACCGAGAGGAGCAGCCATGGATGACGACGACATCGTCCAGAGGATCGGACGACTGGCCGACGAGGAGCATCAGCTCGAGCGCTCCCACGCCGGCGACGGGTTGGACGAAGCCGAGCAGGCGAGGTTGCGGGAGATCGACGTCGCCCTCGACCAGTGCTGGGACCTCCTCCGCCAGCGCCGCGCCCGGCGGGCCGGGGGGCAGGACCCGGACGGGGCCCAGGTCCGGCCGGAGGGAACAGTCGAGGGCTACCGGCAGTGAGCGAGGGGCTGCTGCTCGACGGCGTGAACCACGTCGCCGTCCTCACAGCCGACTCCGAGCGGCTGCACGCCTTCTACCGGGACGTGTTCGGCGCCACCGTCTCCCACGACGCATCGGAAGGTCCGGGCCTGCGCCTCTCGTTCATCCACGTCGGGCCGCACACGGAGCTCAACGTGTTCGAGATCGACGGCAACGACGAGGCCGCCCGCCAGACGCCGATGTTCGGCCGCGGGCGGCTCGACCACATGGCCCTCCAGGCCGCCTCGCTGGACGCCTTCGACGTCATCCGCAGCCGGCTGATGGAGCGCGGGTCGGCCGACGACTTCGTCACCGACTTCGGCTCCATCCTGAGCCTCTTCTTCCGCGACCCCGACGGCTTGGAGGGCGAGGTCTGCGTCGCCAACCCCGATGCCGTGCCCGGCGTGGTCAACCCGCCCGGCACCCCCGCCGCCAGGTACCAACCGGCGTCGTAGCGCCTCGGTCGAGGTCGGTCAGGCGGCGTCGGGCCGCAGGAAGTCCGGCCAGTTGAGGACGAGCTCGCCGAAGGACAGCGACCATCGGTAGCAGGTCATCCCCACCCGCAACGGGAGGTTGGGGCCGACCGGCACCCACCCGTCGGGCGTCTCGAACACGGGCTTGACCCGCACCTGTCCGAAGCCCTCCGTCGGGCGCTGCACCTGGAAGGCCATGGAGGCCTTCGGGTTCGGCCTGACGAAGCCCTGGTTGGTGGCGCCCACGGCCGTGTCGAGGAAGTAGCCCTGGACCACGGTGCCGGGCGGGTTGGCGGCGACGAAGCGGGCCACCACCTCCTCGTAGCGCTCCCCCGCCCGATCCGGCCAGTACCAGACCTGGTCCCAGCGCTCGGTGGTGACCATCCAGGCGGCATCGGCCGGGAGATCGATGGGCCGGAGGCCGGCGCCCACCGACGGGTGCGGCGCTAGACGGACCCGCCCCTCTCGCCGGTCGACCGACTCCACCACGTACGGCACGCCCACCGACGCCAGGCACCACACCTCGTCGCCCTCGACCAGGTGGTCGATGGACATCGCGTCCGGCGACTGCACCGTCACGCGGGGAACAGGTCCCGGGCGATCTCGAGGACCTCGCTCGGCAGCGGCACCCGGGACCCACCCGCTTCGCTCAGCCGCCAGGTCCAGCGCACCACTCCGTCGGCGTCGACGATCACCCAGGCCTGGCGTGGGGCGAACAGCACGTGCCCGGTCCCGTAGGCGCGGTAGAGCTGCCACTCCGGGTCGGAGTGGAGGAGGTAGTGAAGCCCCTGGGTCTCGGGGATGCGGGCGGTGATCTCGGGCGCGGTGCTGAACACCACCGCCAGTTGGAGGCCAGCCGCGTCGAAGTCGCCGTAGATCGTGTTGAGCTCCTGGAGACCGGGTGTGCACAGCGGGCAGACCAGCAACTCGGTGACCGCCCGGGACAGCCGGAGCACCAGCGGCGCGCCCCGGTAATCAGCCAGGGTGCGGGTGACGCCGTCGGTGCCGACGATGGCGAAGTCCGCCGCCGGCTCGCCGATCGCCACCGGCGAGTCGACGGGCCTTCCCGCCAGCGGGGTGGCGTGCAGCATGTTCTCGAGCGGGAACGAATGCGTGAGGGAGTGCACCGGGCCCTGGTTCATCACCTCGGTCAAGAGGCGCGGGTCGGCCGACGGCCACACCGGGGTCGCCTGTGCTACGTCTGTCATGTTCGTCCTCCGCTGGCTCGCCGGTACCCGGGCAGCTTCGCACGACCGCGCCGTAGCCCGTCGCGTCCAGCCGCGACGGACGCCGGTCAGGCGGTCGGCCCCACCTCGCGCAGCCGACCCGTCTCGACCTCGTAGACGAAGCCGCGGACGGCGTCGGTGTGGGGGATGAACGCGCTCGCCTTGATGCGGGCGATCGACTGGATCACGTCGGCGTCGGCGTCCGGGAAGGCCTCGAGGGCGAAGGACGGGCGCAACCCGGTGTCGGCCTCGATCTGCGCCTTCACGTCGTCGTCGTGGAAGGTGAGCATCCCGCAATCGGTGTGGTGGATCAGGACGATCTCGCTGGTACCCAATAGGCGCTGGGAGATCGTGAGCGACCGGATGGCGTCATCGGTGACCACGCCACCGGCGTTGCGGATGACGTGGGCATCGCCCTCCGACAGCCCGAGCAGCCCGTACGGGTTGAGCCGTGCGTCCATGCAGGCGAGCACCGCGACCTTGCGGGCCGGGGGCATCGGCAGCCCGCCCTTGTCGAACTCCTTGGCGTACTGGCCGGCACTGGCGACGAGCTCTTCGGTGACCGTCATGGCCGCTCCCTCGTAGCTAATTCCTATTGATTGAGTGGGAATCGTAGGGAATCCCGAGTTGTAAGGTCGGGATTCCAGTTCTACCGTCGTGACCATGCCCAACGCGTTCACCTTCAGCGAGTACGGCGGTCCGGAGACCCAGGCCCTGGTCGAGCGGCCGAAGCCGGAACCCGGGCCG
>DASXLH010000417.1:0-17450 GCA_036496335.1 Acidimicrobiales bacterium | reverse complement strand
GGCGGACCGATGTCCACCACCAGACGGTCCGGGCCGTCGAGCTGGGTCACCCGGAAGGCGCGCCGCTGGTCGAGCCCGATGATCCACACCAGGGTGGCCTCGAAGTCCTCCACCTGGCGCAACTCCTTCACGCCGACCAGGCCCGTCGGGAAGATGGCGGTGGGCCCGGTATAGGTCGGCATGCCGGTGGCGCTGTCATGGGCGGCGCCCCCGAGGAACACGACTCGCAGGAAGGCGTTGCCGGTCACCGGGACGGGGATGCCGGAAGGGCCGCTGAACGGCGGTGGCTCGAAGCCGATCCGGTAGCTGATCGTCCCGTCGGCGGCGCCGCTGTCGTCCCGCATCGTGAAGACGACGCGGTCCCAGCAGTCGTGACGGCCCGTGCCGACATCGGTCAGGTCCATGATGTTGATCCCGGGCAGCACCACCTGCTCCGCCGTGCCGCCGACGAACGTGCAGCCGCCGGTCGCCGCCAGCCAGTACCCGTTGCCGTTGGGCGTGCTGGCGATGGCGGCAATCGGGCGGTACGGGTCGGTGATGGCGGAGGAGCCGGCGAAGAGGCCTGCGCCGAAGGCGAAGACGCCCCCATCGGCGCCGGCCAGCCAGTAGCCGTCGGCCACCGGGTCGCGCGCCATGCCCACGACGGGGGCATTGAGCTTGATCCCCCCGGTGGAGCCGAGGAAGGGGGCGTCGCCGTAGGTGAAGACACCGCCGTCCGAGGCGACCAGCCAGTAGCCCCCGCCGGTCGGTGAGGCGGCCATGCCGACCACGGGGCGGTTGAGGTGGATGCCCCCGGCCGAGCCGAGGAAGGGGGCGTCGCCGAAGGCGAAGATCCCACCGTCGGAGGCCACCAGGCGGTAGCCGGCTCCAGCGGCGGAGCCGGTCATCCCGACGATCGGGGCGTTGAGACGGCTGCCGCCCATGGACCCCTCGAAGGGGGCGTCCCCATAGCTGAACACCCCGCCGTCGGCGGCGACCAGCCAGTAGCCCCCGCCGGAGCGGGTGGCGGCCATGCCCACGATGGGCGACTGGAGGTGGATCCCGCCGGCCGAGCCGTGGAAGACGGCGTCCCCGAAGGTGAACACCCCGCCGTCGGCGGCGACCAGCCAGTAGCCGTTGCCGGAGGGGGTCGGAGCCATGCCGACGACCGGCGCGGCGAGGGCGAGGCCCTTGGCCGAGCCGTGGAACCCGGCGCCCCCGAAGGCGAAGACCGTCTCGTCGGTGCTGACGGTGGTGGCCCCGGCAGTCGTCGCCGGACCGGCGACGGCCACCACGGCGGCGAGCACCGTCAGGACGGCGGTCGTAGCCAGCAGCCGCACCGCCGGTCGCCGAGTGCCGTGTCGCGTCACGCTGAAAAGACCCATGGCTCCCCCCGTCGATCCCGTCATCCGCGATGCGTGACGTCGCCCTCCGTTGTACCCGAGATCGGCGCGCCCCGACCCCGGAGACCGCTGGGCGCTCCGGGGTCGGGATCGTGGGCCGATGTCGCGGTCAGGCCGTCGCCACGGCCGCCAGGACGTTCATCCGGGCGGCCCGGCGGGCCGGGACGAGCGCCGCCACACCGCCGGCCCCGGCGGCGATGGCGGTGATCAGGGCCAGCGTGCCGACCGGGATCGTCAGAGTGGTGATCCCCTTGTCCGCCAGTGCCCGCACGGTGGCCCATCCGAAGAACGTGCCGACGCCGAGCCCGAGGGTGGTACCGAACGCCGCGATGATCACGGCTTCCCACCGGATGGTACGCCGGACCTGGCTCCGGCTGGTGCCGACGGCCCGGAGGAGACCCAGCTCCCGGGTGCGCTCGAAGATCGACAGGGCCATCGTGTTGGCGATGCCCAGCAGGGCGATGATCACCGCCAGCGCCAGCAGCACGTAGATGATGCCGAGCAGCTGGTCGATCTTGGCGTTCGTCAGCTCGACGAAGCCGGCCCGATCGAGCACCGTGGCGCTCGGGTAGGCCGCCGCCGCGGCGGTGACCGCGGCGCCGGTCCCGTCGACGTAGATCCGATGATCGAGCGTGTCCGGCACCAGCGCGTCGAAGGCACCGACACCGACGAACTCGTCTCCCACCCACTCGGCGCTGCGGTCGAAGATGGCCCGCACGTGGAAGGTGGCGGTGGCACCGGGGAAGGTGACCGGGACGGTCGAGCCCAGCGTCCACCCGGCGGATGCCGCCTTCTCGGCGTCCACGGCGATGCCGTCGGCGCCCAGGGATCCGAGATCGCCCCTGACCGTCCCGAGGTCGAACATCTGACCGATCGACCGGGGGGTGAAGGCCGAGAGCTCGGTGGGGGACCCGCCCACCAGCGCCTGCGAGGTCCGGGCCTCAGTGACCGCCCGCACGCCCGGCGTCGAGGCCAACGAAGCTGCCAGGGCGGGGCTGAGGCCGGCGCCTCCGTAGTCGGCTCCGGAGTCGAGCACGTGCGTGCCGCGGAACCGGCTCTCGAGCGACCCGGCGAACGAGGTCCGCATCGAGGCGCTGACGACGGCGATGAACGCGACCAGGGCCACCCCGATCATCAACGACGACGCGGTGCGGGCCGTGCGCTTGGGACTGCGACCGGCGTTGCGGGTGGCCAGCTCGGCCGGCAGCCCACCGAGGCGGAGGGGCCAGCCCAGCACCGCGGTGACCGGGCGGGCCAGGACGGGGGCGAGGACGGCGACGCCCACGAAGCTCACCAGTGCGCCCAGCCCGACCAGCTGCACCCCGGCGCCGCCCAGGCCGACCAGCAGGGAGGCCACCCCGGCAGTGCTGAGGATCCCGCCGGTGACGAGGCGGGAGGCAGAGCCAGCCGAGCTGTCCACGGCCGTCTCCCGGAGGGCCGCCACCGGCAGCACCCGACCGGCCCGTCGAGCCGGAAGCCAGGCCGAGGTCAGGGTGACGACCACGCCGACGGCGGCGGCCAACACCATGAGGTCGGCGTGCACCACGGTCGGACCAGGCGGCAGGGAGAGGCCGACGGCGGTGAAGAGGGCCTTCAGTCCGTTGGCCACGCCGATCCCGGCGAGGACCCCGACCGCGGAGGCGACGACCCCGATGACCAGGGCCTCACCGAGCACCGACGCCAGCAGCTGGCGGCGGCCGGCGCCCAGGGCCCGGAGCATGGCCAGCTGGCGGGTGCGCTGCGCCACCGTGATGGAGAAGGTGTTGTTGATGATGAAGGCGCCGACCAGCACCGCGACGGCGGCGAAGATCGTCATGAAGAGACCGATCTGGTCCGACTGCTGGTCGAATGCGGCCTGATCGGCGTGCACCAGCTGGCGCCCGGTGATCACCTCGAGGTCGGCCGGGACCGTCCTGCGGAGGCTGGCGGCGATCGAGTCCTGGCTGACGCCGGGCCCGGCGGTGACGGCGATGGCGTCGACCCGTCCGGGCTCGGCCAGGAGCGACGACGCCGTTGCGGTGGTGAACAGCACGGCGGTGGAGCCAGCCGGCGTGTCCGATGAGCCGAAGGTGGCCGTGCCGGCAATGGTGAACCGGCGGGGCTCCCGCTTGGTGAGCACGGTCACCACGTCGCCGACGCCGTAGCCGCTCGTCTTCGCCGCACCCCGGTCGATGACGATCTCGTCGTCGCGGGCAGGGGCATGGCCGCTGGCCAGCCGGTAGGGGTTGAGCGCCTGGACGGGCACCCAGTTCAGGCCGAAGGCGGGAGCCTTCGACAGCTCACCAACGGTCTTGCCGTCGGGCCCGACGAGCTGGGCGTAGCCGCTCACCTCGAGGGCCACGTCCTGCACGCCGGGCGTGGAGCGGACGGCTGCGGCCACCGACGAGTCGAAGGATCCGGCTGATTCGCCATAGCCGATGCTGAGGGTGGACGGGACCCGGACCTGGGCGTCGACCCCGGCGTCGGCCGAGGCGATGGCGCTGTGGAACGTGGACGTGAGGGTGGAGGTGAACACGAAGGTGCCGGCCATGAAGGCCACACCGAGGAGCACGGCGAAGCCCGTGCCGAGCAGCCGCCGCTTGCGGGCGGACAGCTCCTTGAGCGTCAGCTTGAACATGGGGATCAGCCTCCGATCCGGGCGATGCGGGTGACGACGGACGCGGCCGTCGGGTCGGCCAGGTCGTCGACGACGCGGCCGTCGGCCAGGAAGAGGGCACGGTCGGCGTAGCCGGCGGCGACCGGGTCGTGGGTGACCATCACGACGGTCTGACCCAGCTCCCGCACGGCCAGGCGGATGAAGGAAAGGATCTCGGCGCCGCTTCGGGAATCGAGGTTGCCGGTCGGCTCGTCGGCGAAGATGATCGCCGGCCGGGTCACCAGCGCCCGGGCCACGGCCACCCGTTGCTGCTGCCCGCCGGAGAGCTCGTCGGGCCGGTGGCGGAGGCGTGACGCCAAGCCCACCGTCTCCACCACCTGGTCGAACCAGGCCCGGTCGACCCGCCGGCCGGCCAGGCGGGCGGGGAGGGCGATGTTCTCGGCCGCCGTCAGCGTCGGCACCAGGTTGAAGGACTGGAAGACGAAGCCGATGCGGTCCCGCCGCAGCTGGGTGAGCTCGCGGTCGTTGAGGGAGCCGATGTCGGTCCCACCGACGAAAGCCCGCCCGGACGTGAGCGAGTCGAGCCCGGCCATGGTGTGCAGCAGGGTCGACTTGCCGGAGCCGGACGGCCCCATGATGGCGGTGAAGCGGCCGGCCGCGAACGAGGCGCTGACCCCGTCGAGGGCTCGCACCTGGTAGTCGCCCTTCCCGTGGACCTTCACGGCGTCGATGACCTGGGCGGCGGGCTGGGCGAGCGTGGGATCCGGGTGGGCGACCGATCGCTCGTCGACGACAGGGTTGGTGAGCATGACGGGCTCCTCGAGGTGCAGGGGCGGGGCCTCGGAACGGTCCCACCCGACGGGTTCACCCTCCGCCTCGGGGGCTCCGATGGTCGTCGCCCTCCCGGGGGTTCCTGGTCGTCCCGTGGGCGTAGGCCGGTGGGATGACATCCGGGTCAACCTCCAGGCCGATGCGGCCCTTGACACCGTCGGCTTAGCGTCAGGCCGTGAACCTGATCGGCCGGATCGAGCGACGGGCGAACCTCGCTGATCCGTGGCTGGTCGACGGTCTGATGGCCGCGCTGTTCACCGTGGCCGCTCTGCTGACGGTGTTCGGTGAGGACATCGTCGACGGCCTGCGGGAGCCGAATGGCTTCGCCGCCCTGGGAGCTGTCGTGTGCTCCGTGCCGATCGCCTTCCGCCGACGGGTGCCCCTGACCGCGCTGGTGGTCGCCTGCGCGGCCTGCGCCGTCCACATCGGCTTCAACTTCCCGGAAGGGTCGATCCCCACCGGCATCCTCCTGCTGCTCTACTCGGTGGCCGCCTGGAGCACGACCCGGCGGGCAGTGGTCGGGCTCGTCTGCGTCGCCGTCAGCCTGGCCACGATCGTCGTGTTCAGCACCCCCGGTCTCGGCCCGGGGCCGCTCTTCAGCAGCTCGGCCGTGTTCGGCATCGCCTTCGCCATGGGGATTGCCATGCGCTCCCGGCGGGAGTCGGGGGCCGCTCAGCTGCAGGCGGCCAACGAGCGGGCCGATCTCGAGGCGCAGCGGTCGGCTACTGCCGTCGCGGAGGAGCGTCTACGGATCGCCCAGGAGCTGCACGACGTCGTGGCCCACTCGATGTCGGTGATCGCGGTGCAGGCCGGGGTGGGCAGCCACCTCCTCGACGAGCAGCCGGAGCGGGCCCGAGCGGCACTCGACGCGATCTCCGACACCTCCCGTTCGACGCTGGCCGAGATGCGCCGTCTCCTCGGCGTGCTGCGCGACAGCGACGGCGCCCGCCAGAACGCGCCGGCCCCCACCCTGGCCGAGCTGCCGCAGCTGGTCGACGACGTCCGGGCCGCGGGCGTGCCGGTCACCCTCGAGGTCGACGGCGCCCGGGACCACATCGATCGGGGAATCGAGCTCTCGGCCTACCGGGTGGTGCAGGAGGCGCTCACCAACGTGATCAAGCACGCCGGGTCACCCACGACCGTGCGGGTGTGCCTCCAGCACCGACCCGGTCGGCTGGCGATCGAGGTGAGCGACGACGGGCGCGGCCTGGCGAGCAACGGAACCGGGGCCGAGAGCGGGCACGGGCTGATCGGCATGCGGGAGCGGGTGGAGGTGTGGGGTGGCCAGCTCAGCGCGGGCCCCCGCCCCGGTGGGGGCTACCTGGTGCGAGCCTCCCTTCCGTACGGGGAGGAGCCGTGATCCGGGTGGCGGTGGCCGACGACCAGGCTCTGGTGCGGAGTGGGTTCTCGGCCCTGCTCGCCAGCGCCGACGACATCGACGTGGTCGGGGAGGCCGACAACGGCGCCGACGCGGTTGCGCTGTGCGCGCGGCTGCGTCCCGACGTCGTGCTCATGGACGTCCGCATGCCGCTCATGGACGGGCTCGAGGCCACCCGGCGCATCACCGGCGATGCCGAGCTGGGCGCCACCCGGATCGTGATCCTCACGACCTTCGACCTCGACGACTACGTGCACGAGGCGCTGCGAGCCGGCGCCAGCGGCTTCCTGCTCAAGGACACGCTGCCGGCCGATCTGCTGCATGCGGTCCGGGTGGTGGCGGCCGGCGACGCGTTGATCGCACCCAGCGTCACCCGGCGTCTCATCGAGGAGTTCGCCCGCCGACCGGTGGGGGAGATGTCGGCCGCCCCCGGGCTCGACCAGCTCACCGAGCGGGAGAACGAGGTGCTCGCGCAGGTGGCCAAGGGACTCTCGAACACCGAGATCGCCGAGCGTCTGTACGTGAGCCAGGCCACGGTCAAGACCCACGTCAGTCGCCTCCTGATGAAGCTCTCCGCCCGCGACCGGGCCCAACTGGTGATGATCGCCTACGAGACCGGGGTCGCACTCCCGGGTGCGGGCTGAGCGTCTGCGCCGGGCCGGCGGCATCCCCTCGTCCCTGGATGGGAAGGGTCAGGAGGTGGCGAAGTACACGTTGAACGACGGGGCCGTGGCCCGGGCCCGGCACCTGATCGACGCTCACCAGTACGTCCTCGACAGCGACTGGGGCGAGGTCCAGCCCGGAGCCACTGAAGAGAACGCCTTTCTGGGCTCGCACTCGTGGGACGAGTACGCCGACTGGCACCTCGGCCTCACCGTCGGCGCCACCGAGGAGACCAAGGCCCGCTACGCCTTCGTCTTCGGCGACTTCCGCCGCATCCACCGAACCGGCCTCATCGCCTGCGTCTACCGGGCGTCGGAGTGGCGCCACAAGGACATCGAGCTGGCCGCCCACGATCTCCTCCAGCACCTCGACCGCACCAGCCGTTGACCACCCCGGGCGAACCGGGTGCCGCTGAGGTCGCCGGCGTGCTTCCCCGGCACCCAGTTCGTGGGTTGGGCGTCAGTCCCGGCCGAGGGCCCGGTCCACGGCGGCCAGGTCGTCGGCGCTGAGCACCCAGTCGGCGGCCCTGGCGTTGGCCTCGACCTGGTCGGGAGAGGTGGCTCCGACGATGATCGACGCCACCGTGTCCTGGGCCGCCAGCCACGACATGGCCAGCTCGAGCAGGCTGTGGTCGCGCTCGGCGGCGAGGGCGGCGAGGGGCTCGACTCGGTCGAAGTTCCGGTCGCTCAGCAGGCGGTCTCGCTGCGCGTCGGGCTGGCCGGACATGCGGGTCCCCTCCGCCGGGGCCTCGCCCCTCCGATACTTGCCGGTGAGCAGGCCGCCGGCCAGCGGCCAGTAGGGGATGAGCCCGACACCGCGCCGGCGCAGGGTCGGGACCAGCTCGTCCTCGATGCGGCGGCTCAGGAGGCTGTACCCGTTCTGGGCCGCCACGAACGGCGCCCAACCACCTCGTTCGGCCGCCGAGAACGACTCGTCGAGCTGCGCTCCGGTGAAGTTGCAGCAGCCCACCTCGAGCACCTTGCCCTGGTCCTTCAGTCGACTGAACGCCTCGAGCGTCTCGTCGATGGGTGTCTGCGGATCGGGGAAGTGGAGCTGGAACAGGTCGATGCGGTCGGTACCCAGCCGGCGGAGGCTGTCCTCGGCCGAGCGGATGATCCGCTCGATGCCCGCCCCCGTGCCGGGCGTCGGCGAGGTGACCGAGTTGCACTTCGTGGCGATCACGGCCTCGTCTCGCCGGGAGCCCAGGGCCACGCCGATCAGCTCCTCCGACTGGCCGTAGCCGTACTCCTCGGCGGTGTCGATGAACGTCACGCCGGCATCGAGGGCGGCCCGGATGATCGAGGTGGCCCGGGGCTGGTCGATCTCGACCGCACTGACCTTCGGGCCTTGATGTCCAGCCAGGCCGAAGTTGTTCGTGCCGATCCCCACCAGGGAGACCTCGAGGCCTCCGAGCCGTCTCGTCTCCATGGGCGGACGGTAACAACGGGGTCCGGCTCGATGTCGGGCGGCCATCCGGGCTCCGAACCGGGTGCACGAGGAGCCGGAACCTGGCGTCTGGCGCACCCGGATCGGGGGAGGGGGTAGACCGGCGAAATGCGTATTGGAGTGGTGTTCCCTCAGACCGAGCTCGGTGGCGACGTCGGAGCGGTCCGTTCCTACGGGCAGCGGGTCGACGAGCTCGGCTTCACGCACCTGTTGGCCTACGACCACGTCGTCGGCGCCGACCCGGCCGTGCATGCCGGCTGGCGCGGCCCCTACGACGTCGACACCACCTTCCACGAGCCCCTCGTGCTGTTCGGCTACCTCGCCGCCGTCACCTCGCTCGAGCTCGTCAGCGGCATCGTCATCCTCCCGCAGCGCCAGACGGCGCTGGTGGCCAAGCAGGCGGCCGAGGTCGACCTGCTCAGCCAGGGTCGCCTCCGCCTGGGGGTCGGCATCGGCTGGAACGCGGTCGAGTACGAGGCGCTGGACAAGCGCTTCTCCGACCGGGGCCGTCGCCTCGGCGAGCAGGTCGAGCTCCTGCGCCGGCTCTGGACCGAGCGCACGGTGACCTTCGAGGGCGAGTTCGAGCGGGTGACCGGCGCCGGCCTGGCCCCTCTGCCGGTGCAGCGACCGATCCCGATCTGGTTCGGGGCCAGCTCGGAGCCGGCGCTGAAGCGGGCCGGACGCCTGGCCGACGGGTGGTTCCCCCAGGTCCTTCCGGGCCCCGACCTGGACACGGCCCGCAGCTACGTGGAGGCCGGCGCCGCCGAGGCCGGCCGCGATGCCTCGACGATGGGCATGGAGGGACGGATCGTCTGGCGGGGCTCGCCCGACAAGCTGGTCGAGCACGCCGAGACCTGGCGGGCCGCCGGGGCGACCCACCTGTCGGTCAACACGATGGGAGCCCAGCTGGGCGGCGTCGACGGCCACCTCGCGGCGTTGGAGCAAGCAGCCAAGGCGCTGGGCATCGCCCGGGCCTGAGGGCCGGCTGGTGAACGCTGCGCAGGCGCTAGCCGGAGCAGCGACTCGGGAAGGGTACGGCTACGTGCGCGCACAGCTGCGCAGGCGAAGCCGGAGCTGCGCGTCAGCAGGGTCGCGTGCCGATGAGCACGGTGGCCCCGAGGTCCTCGGAGGTGACCAGCCGGACGGTCATGCCGGCCTGCTCGAACGACGCGGTGGCGGCCGACGACTGGTGATCACTGGTCTCGACCAGGAGCTGGCCGCCCGGGACCAGCCAGGTCGTCACGCCGTCCGCCACGCGGCGCAGGACGTCGAGGCCGTCGCCGCCTCCGTCGACGGCCGCGCGGGGCTCGTGCAGGCGGGCCTCCCGGGGGAGGAGCTCGATCTCGGCGCTGGGCACGTACGGGACGTTCGCCACCACCAGCCGCACCCGCCCGCGGAGCCGGGCCGGGAGGGCGTCGAAGAGGTCGCCTCGGTGGACCACGCCTCCAGTCGAGGCCAGGTTCCGGGCCGCGCCGCGGACGGCGGCGGGGTCGACGTCGGCGGCGTGGAGCTCGACGTCGCCTCGGGCGTCCAGGACGGCCGCGCCTACCGCCCCCGAGCCGCAGCACAGGTCGACGACGACGGGCGCCGGATCCTGGGGCTCCCGCCGGGGCAGGCACGCCAGGGCCTCGTCGACCAGGAGCTCGGTCCGGCGTCGGGGCACGAACACGCCGGGGTCGACCTCGATCCGCAGGCCGTGGAAGGCCGCCCAGCCGACCACCTGCTCGAGCGGCAGCCCGCCGATCCGCTGCTGGGCCATCGACTCGAGCTCGACGGCGTCACGGGCTGCATCGACGAGCAGGTCGGCCTCGTCCTCGGCGAAGACGCAACCGGCGGCGCGCAGCCGATCGATCAGTCGGTCCCGGGCGCGGGCCGGGTGATCGGCCGGCACCCCGCTCACGATCCGGGAGCCGAAGGCAGCTGGTTGACCCGGAGGCGGGCGAAGTCGAAGCTGACCACCTCGTCGAGCGGAACGGCTACCCGGTCGTCGTCGAGGCGGACGGCGACGCCGTGGACCAACGCCCCCTTGATCCCGGCGTAGTCGGGTTGCTCCTCGACGATGACGCACACGCGCGCCTCGGCATCGATCGCCGCCTGCGCCCCGGCCGACGGCCACACCACCAGACGGTCGCCGTCGAGCGCCAGCTCGACGAGCTCGCCGCCCGGGTGCGGATCGGCCCCGCCGCCGGTCACCAGCACCGCCCAGCGGGCTGCACCGAGGAAGGCGCTCAGCTCCTCCGGATCGAGTCCGATGGTCTCTCTCGGCACGGCTCAACTCCCCCGCGCCGGCCGGATCGGGCCGATGACCCGTTCGGGCCGGAGGCGCACGACGATCCGCTTGCCGTCGGCCAGGCGGGCCTGGACCGTGTCGCCCACCACGGGGCTGCGCACCGCCACGGCCGGCCCGCCGGTCGACGTCGACCAGGCCCGGATTCCTTCATCCCGGTCGAGCACCTCGGCGGTGCCGGACACGAGCACCCAGCGCGGGTCCGGGTCGTCGGTGCCGGTGGTCACCAGGCACGACACCTGAGGCCGCCTGATGAGGTTCCGGGCCTTGGCGCTGGCCCGATAGGTGTTGAACAGCAGGTCACCGGCGGAGGAGACCCGCAGGGTCATCGGATGGCCCGTGGGCGCGCCGGAGTCCCGCCGCGTGAGCAGGAACGACCGGCTGTGGCTCGCGACGAACGATCTCGCCTCCTCGGAGCCGGCCATCTCCACGACCCGACGATAGGTGGGCCGGCCCCGCGGACATCGGGGCGTGAAGCTCGCCGGCGAGGTCGGGACCAACTGCGGAGCGCGGCGTCCAGGCGGGTCCCGACTAGGAACCACGGCGTGAGCACGGACCTGCAGACGGTGGAGTCGGGCGAGGGGGACGAGCGCGTCGTCTTCGTCCACGGCGTGCTCGACCGGGGTCGGTCGTTCCGCTTCGTCGCCGACGAGCTCGCCTCGGAGTGCCGGCTGACCTGGTACGACCGACGGGGCTACGGCGACTCGCTCGACGCCACGGCCGAGGCCGTCGGGGTCGACGTGCACGCCCAGGACCTGTTGGGCGTCCTCGACGGCCGCCCGGCGGTGGTGGTGGGCCATTCGTTCGGCGGGGTCACCGTCCTGAAGGCCGCCATCTCGGCGCCCGAGCTGGTGCGGGCGGTGGTGATCTACGAGACCGGCATGGCCTGGGCGCCGGGATGGGACGACGGCCACATGCAGGCGATGCTCTGGGGCGAGGACCCCGAAGGGAGCGGTGCCCGCATGATGTTCGGCTCCCGGTTCGAGGCCATGGATGCCGACGAGCGGACCCGGTGGTTGCTCGAGTCCCGGGCCTTCATCGGCGAGGAGCGCTCCGTGCGGCGAGGTCCGGCGCCCTTCGACCTGTCGACCCTGCAGGTCCCACTCGTCTACGGCTGCAGCGACGAGGCCCGCTTCGGTGTGGTCAGTACCTACCTGATGGCATCCGTGCCCGACGTCGAGATCGTCGAGCTCCCCGGCGCCGGGCACAACGCCCATCGCACCCAGCCCGGGCCGTTCGCCGACCTCGTCCGCCGGGCCATCACGCTGGCCGCCGACCGGTCCTGACCGACCCGTCCCCGGGTCCGTCCGGGCGACGGTTGGGTCATGATGGTCGCCATGGACGCCACTCCCGAGACCGTCACCGAAGCGCTCGCCCTGCTCGCCGCCGACGGCTACGGCGTCGACTTCAACCTGGTCGGCCGGACGATGACCTGTCCCGTCTGCCACGCCGTCCGCGACCTCGAGCGGGCGGCCATCGAGCGCCAGTACCGCTTCGAGGGCGACAGCGATCCCGGCGACGAGGCCATCGTCCTCGGCCTGCGCTGCGCCGACTGCGGGGCCCGGGGTGTCTTCGTCAGCGCCTTCGGTCCCGATGCCGACCCGGAGCTGCTGAGCCACCTGTCCGGACCACCCGAGTCGGTCTGACAGACCCGACCTGCCGGCCCGACCGGTCAGGCGGCGCGTCGGATGACGCCGGCGTCCTGGCAGGCGTAGGAAGGTGAGGGGTGCATGGTCCTCCGGACCGGATGGCCGGCTCGGACCATCACGGCGGCCACCACGCCGCCCGACACGCACAGCGCGGCGCAGATGCGCAGCGCCCGGGTGAAGCCGGCGTCCAGGCCGGCCGCCAGCGACTCGTCAGTGGCGATGCCGGCCAGCGCCGGGAGGGCCGCCACCGCCAGCAGGCCGGCGAAGCGGGCCACGGCGTTGTTCACCCCGGATGCCACCCCGGTCCGGGCCTCACCCACGCCGGCCAGCACCGCCGAGGTCAGCGGAGCCACCGTGATGGCCATTCCCAGGCCGAACACGATCACCCCGGTGAGGACGTCGGGCACGTAGTGGTCCCCGGGGCCGAGCTGGCCCAACAGGAACAGTCCGACGCCCGCCACCAGGGGCCCGACCGTCATCGGCACCCGGGGACCGATCCGGTCACCGACCCAGCCGGCCGCCGGCGACAACGTGAGCATCAACACGGTGAAGGGCAGCAGCGACGCCCCGGCCTCGAGGGCCGAGTAGCCGAGGGAGACCTGGAGGCGCACGACGACCAGGAACAGCGCGCCGCCGAGGCCGGCGTAGACCGCGAAGGTGGTGAGGTTGGCGCCGCTGAACTGGCGCGACCGGAAGATCTCGAGCGGCAGCATCGGGTCGTCGACCCGGCTCTCCACCAACAGGAAGGCGGCGAAGAGGGCCACGCCGATCGCCCCGACGGCCATGCTCATGGAACCGGTGTGCTCGATGGCGGCGTAGGAGATCAGCGCCAGGGCGGCGGTCACGAGGGCGGCGCCGACCAGGTCCAGGCGGCCGGGGTTCGGGGCCCGGGTCTCCGGCACGTGGCGGAGGGTGAGCACCACGGCCACCGCCGCCAACGGCACGTTGATGAGGAAGACCAGTCGCCAGCTGGCGGAGTCGATGAGCCACCCCCCGAGGAACGGTCCGAGGGCGCTGGCGACGCCGGCCAGGCCCGACCAGGCACCCACCGCCCGGCCCCGGTCGTCGGTGCGGAACGTGGCGGCGATGATCGACAGGCTGCCCGGCACGAGGAGGGCGCCGCCGATCCCCTGCAGGGCACGGGCCGCCACCAGGAACTCGGCGGTGGGCGCCAGGCCGCAGAGGATCGACGCCACCGTGAACCAGATGAGACCGGCGGCGTAGACCCGGCGGCGGCCGTAGCGGTCACCCAGGGTCCCGCCGAGCAGCAGCAGGGACGACAGCGTGATCATGTAGGCGTTGAGCAGCCATTGGAGGCCGGAGATCGAGGTGCCGAAGTCGTCGCTGATGGCGGGCAGCGCGACGTTGACGACCGAGCCGTCGAGGAAGGCGATGCCCGATCCGAGGGCGGTGGCGGTGAGGACCCAGCGGGCGGCCGGGGTGCCGTAGCGAAGTCCGGGCCCACCCTCGGGAGCGTCTCGGTCGCGGTCGGTTTCGACGGACATGGTGTGGGCTCCGATGGTGCTGGGGGTACCCCGACCCTAGAACGAGCCCAGTGCGGGACGATCCGCCCGGCGCGGTGGCGCCGGCGACCCAGAGTGGGGACTCAGCCCGGGTTGGCGGCGCGCTCCAGGTCGTCGCCCTCCACCCCGGGCAGGTCGGGCTCGTCGCCGGAACCGACGCCCGCTCCCTCGGCCACGAGCGGGTCGAATCGAGACGAGGGCAGCAACCGGATCACCAGCACGCCGGCGACGGCCAGGCTGACCGCCCCGAGGACCGAGGCGAGGTGGAAGCCGTCCAGGAAGGAGCTCTCGGCCGCCGACTGGATGGCTCGCCCGCTGGCGGTCCCCACCTGCCCGGGTGACTGGGCCAGCGACATGGCGGTGGACAAGCTGGTCCCGGCTACGGCCCGGATGTCGGCCGGGAAGCTGGCCAGGCGATCGGCGATCCCGGAGGCGTACTGGCCGGCGACGATCGACCCGAACAGGGCCACGCCGAGGGCGCCGCCCAGCTCTCGGGTCGTGTCGTTCATGGCGGAACCGACCCCGGCCTTGGCCGGCGGGATGGACGACATGAGCTCGGCGGTCAGTGGCGCCATGGTGAAGGCCATCCCGGCGGCCATCACGATCAGCGACCCGAGGATGAAGGCGTAGGACGTGCCCGCGCCCCAGACCGCCAGCAACGCCAGCGAGGCGGCGATGACGAACAGACCGGCACCGGCGACCACGTTGGCCCCGAACCGGTTCACCGCCTTGGGTGCCTGGGGGGCCAGCGCCACCATCACGATCGACTGCGGCAGAAGCCGCACACCCGCCTCCAGGGGCGAGTAGCCGGCGATGAGCTGGAGGTACTGGGTGGCCAGGAAGATCGTGCCGAACAGGGAGAAGAACAGCAGCATGATCCCGCCCGACGAGACGCTGAAGCGCCGGTCGGCGAAGAAGCTGAGGTTGAGCATGGGCTGGTCGAGCGAGCGCTCCCACAGCGCGAAGACCGTCAACAGGACGACCGCGATGCCGAAGGTGAGGAAGGACTCGGGGCTGAGCCACCCGTGCTCGGGTGCCTCGATGATGGCGTAGACGAGCGCCGACATGCCCAGGATCGACAGGAGCGCTCCGACCAGGTCGAGCGGGGCATCGGTGGGGTCGCTCGACTTCGGGAGGATGAAGTGCCCGATGAGGATGGCGGCGGCGATGATCGGGATGTTGACGAGGAAGGTCGACCCCCACCAGAAGTGCCCGAGCAGGAAGCCCGACGCCAGCGGTCCGATCGCCCCACCGGCGCCGGCCACACCGGCCCAGATGGCGATGGCCTTGGCCCGCTCCCCTTCCGGGAACACGTTGGAGATCATCGACAACGTGGAGGGCATCACGAAGGCGCCGCCCAGGCCCATCACGGCGCGGGCGGCGATGACCTGCCCGGACGACTGCGACATCGCCGCCGCCAGCGACGCCACGCCGAAGATGGCCAGCCCCAGCTGCAGCGCTCCCTTCCGACCGAAGCGGTCGCCCAACGACCCGGCCGTGAGCAGCATCCCGGCGAAGACCAACGAGTAGGCGTCGACCATCCACTGCAGGGCGGTGTTCGACGCACCCAGATCCTCGGACAGCCGGGGGATGGCCACGTTGAGGCTGGTGTTGCCGATGATGACGATCACCAGGTTGAGGCACAGCAGGCCCAGGATCGTCCAGCGCCGGGCGAGCACGTCGGCCGGGATGTCGGGTTGCTCGTGTTGGGGCCGAGAGGTGTGCATGAGGTCTCCGGGGGGAGAGGTGACGGCGCGGTCACCGGCGTTCGGGGAGGGTCGCCCAGTCTGCCCGCCGGGTGGGACGACGACGCCCGAGATCCTGGTTGGACGACCGTCAGGGCGCCGGGGGTTCAGGAGTCAGGTGGGCGTGCGGCTGACGTCGGGCTCCAGGTAGACGAAGCGGGCCGACGGGACCACGGTTCGGAGGACCACCTCGGCCCCGTCGATCCGCTCGGCCAGCTCGGCGAAGGAGAGGTCGGGGCTGAACTCCACCTTGGCCGCCACCAGGAGCTCGTCCGGGCCGAGGTGCTCGGCGCGGAGGTGGATGACCGAGCGCACGTCCGGGGCCGACGACAGCGCCGACCAGATCGAGCGCAGATCGGCGGGTGAGGCGGATTCGCCGATGAGCAGGCTCTTCATCTCCACCACCAGCACGCCGGCGATCACCACCAGGAGGATCCCGATGCCGAGGCTCCCGGCTGCGTCCCACCTCGGCTCGCCGGTGACCTTGGCCATCACCACCCCGATCAGGGCCAGGACCAGGCCGATCTCGGCGCCCGTGTCCTCGAGCAGGACGACCGGGAGCTCGGGTCCCTTCGAGCGGCGGATGAAGGCCCACCACGACTCATCTCGCGCCTTGTCGTGGCGCGCCTCCCGGACGGCGGTGCGCAACGACAGCGTCTCCAGGACCATCGCGAACAGGAGGATCCCGATGGCGACGGCCAGCTGCTCCGGATCGTGGGGGTGACGGAGCTTCTCGATGCCCTCGTTGATGGCGAACAGGCCGCCGAGCAGGAACAGGACGAGGGCGACGACGAAGGCCCAGAAGTAGCGCTCCCGCCCGTACCCGAAGGGGTGCTCGGGGGACGCCTCCTGCTTCGAGCGGTGCCCTCCCAGGAGCAGCAGACCCTGGTTGGCGGTGTCGACCAGCGAGTGGACGCCCTCGGCCAGGAGCGAGGCGGCGCCGGTGATGAAGAAGCCGACGAGCTTGGACAGGGCGATGCCGACGTTGGCCAGCAGGGCGGCGATGACGGCCGAGCGACTGCCCTCGTGCATCTCGGGGACGCTACCCAGCGGGTACCGGGCCCCCGGCGGCCCGCCCTCTCAGCTCCGGGTGCCGGCGGGCTCGATCTCCTCGACCCGGCCGTCGACGTGGCGGGCGAACCGACCGGTCTCGCGACCGTGGTGGGGAGCCTCGTCGGGCCACGGCCATCCCCCGAACTCCGTCTCGCGGTAGTCGTCGAAGGCCTTGACGATCTCGTCCTGGGTGTTCATCACGAACGGCCCGTACTGGGCCACCGGCTCACCGATCGGACGACCCTGCAGGAGGAGCGCCTCCACCTCGACCGGGCCGGCGGTGAGCTCGACGGCGGCGTCGGCCTGCAGCACCACACCGGTGTCGTTGGCCACCTCGGTCCCGGCCACCGTGGCGGTCGTGCCCTCGAAGACGTACAGCACCCGGTTGGTGCCCTGGCCCTCGGCGGGCGGCAACGTGAAGGTGGCGCCGGGGTCGAGGCGGAGGTGCCAGATGGCGAGGTCGGACTCGGGGTGGGAGGCCCAGGAGCTCGGGGGCGGAGGCGGGGGCGTCAGCCCGCCCAACCGTCCTGCGATGACGGTGACGTCGACGCCGCGGCCCTGGTCGTCCTTGGCGACCAGGTGGGGGATGTCCTCGGCCCAGAGCATGGTGAAGTAGGGGTCGACCAGCTTGTCGGCGGCCGGGAGGTTGAGCCAGATCTGGAAGAGCTCGAGCGGGTTCGGCCGTTCACGGTCGAGCAGGGGGAACATCTCGGAGTGGACGATGCCGCGGCCGGCGGTGACCCACTGCAGGTCGCCGCGGCCGAACCGGGCGGCGGCCCCGAGCGAGTCGGCGTGGTCGATCAGGCCCTTCCGGACGAAGGTCACCGTCTCGAAGCCGCGGTGGGGATGGTTGGGGAACCCCGGCACCGTCTGGCCGTGGTACATGCTCCAGCCGTC